>DATBNH010000166.1:0-1521 GCA_036554405.1 Cellvibrionaceae bacterium
GAGTTGGGCGGCGATGGCGGCGGCCTGGTCGACCGGTAGCTTGGCCGCCCAAGATGACCCCGAAGTGGCGCCGCCAGAGTACCTTTACGCGCATGCGGTCGGTGGTGCCGTGAATTTAGCGGCCGTGGCCGGCAATGCCGATGAGGCGAAAAACCGCTACCCAACATTCATCGCGCAAGGTTTTGATTTAGCGCGCGGTGGCAGCGGTCAAATTCAATAATCCGACCTGAATACACCGGCATTGTAAACGCCAACAACAAGCAAAAGGTTACGTTATGGGAAAGCCCGCCTCACGCATTACTGATATGCACGTTTGTCCGCTCAGTAGTGGCCCGGTGCCTCATGTGGGCGGCCCGATAGTGACACCCGGTGGCCCGACGGTATTGATCGGCAAGCTGCCGGCCGCCACCTTGGGCAGTATGTGTGTTTGTGTTGGGCCGCCGGATTCGGTGGTGATGGGCAGTGCCACGGTGATGATCTGCAAAAAGCCCGCGGCGCGTATGGGCGACAGCACGGCTCACGGCGGCAAGATTGTGGTTGGTTGTCCTACCGTGTTGATCGGGGGCTAGTCTTTATGGCTAACCGATTATTCCGCGCCGCGCTGTTGATGTTGATCTAGGCGCTCGAGTATATCTGGCCATTGCTTAACCCAGCAGCAGTTATGTCCATTGTCGGTGGTAAAAAGCTCAGCGTCCGAGTCGTTTGTTAATGCCTGTGCCGACAAAGCCGGTGGAATGTTGTTATCGTCTTTCCCCACAAAATGCCAGCGGAAGATGCCGCTATCGAGCGGTGATGCCAAACTGGGATTTTCAGAGTCACTCAATGCTTCGTAACGGTGATAATGGGTCCAGGCGTCGGGGTCCAAGTTGCCCGCAATGGTGACAACGCCAACTACGTCGTCGCGCAACTGTGCAACCAGCATCGCTAAGCTGCCTCCGCCACTATGGCCGATCAGCACCAGCGGCTTTGCACCGTGGTTTTTTTGAACCTTATCTATAGCGTCGTTGAGCGCGGTAACGATGATTGGGTGATAGCGCGCGCTGGTCCACCACCGTGGCTCGCACGGGGTAGGGGGCTCGCCGTGGTATCCATAACACGGTCTGTTGATATAAACGCTGTCTTGCGGGTCTTGCATCATTAGCTGCAGTGCAAGCTTTTGTCGACTATTTGGGTTTGAGTTGGGCACAACGCCGCGCTTCCATGGAATGCCATCGCCCTCTAAGTAAACGTGGCGCCAGCTGTCAGTGCTGCTTGTGTTGCGCCGCAGTGTTTTTAGCGCGGGGAAGTCTGTGCTTGAGGGGAGCTGCTCCTCGACACAATCTAGGCATCTAACTGTGCTGCAGGCCACGAAAACACAGGCTTGGCAAAGCGCAAATGCGACAACACGAGCACAGCGCAGAAATCGGAGTATCATAGTGCTTATTGTATGATGTAAAGGCGCATATCCTAGCAGATGTTGAGCTTGCTCCTCTGGCCAAGTTTTATCTGGGGCATCGAGGGCTCAGATGGCACTGATCTAAG
>DATBNH010000168.1:0-4559 GCA_036554405.1 Cellvibrionaceae bacterium
TGTGTTGGCGTCTCCATACCTAACAGCATTTTTAAAAAGGTGCTTTTACCACAGCCTGAAGTGCCCACCAGTGTTACAAATTCGCCGTCAGCCACCTTTTTTTGCAGGCCTTCCAGCACAATAGTATCGCCGTATTCTTTCCAGACATTATTAATCTCAATCATGTTTTGCCTCCGCTATGGTGCCAACGGAATAACAGACGACTCAATTGGGCAAGGCTCCAGTCGAGTAAAAATGCCAGCAGGGTAATCCACATTACATAGGGCAGAATAACATCCATAGACAGGTAACGACGCACCAGGAAAATGCGATACCCCAAACCATCGGTGGAGGCAATACCTTCGGCCGCGATTAAAAAAAGCCAGCCTGCGCCCAGTGACAAGCGCATGGCATTGATCAGTTTGGGGAGTAATTGCGGTATAATTACACGCACAATAATTTGCCAGCTACTGGCGCCCAGAGTCTGCGCCTTGATTAACTGCTCATGGGGTATCTCCAGGGTGGAGCGCTGAATATCCCGGGCGATAAAAGGCGCAACGCCAATCACAATCAATGCAATTTTTGATAGCTCGCCAAGGCCAAAGACAATAAATAAAATAGGCAATAGCGCCATGGGGGGCACTAGCGAAATAACCGTCAACAGCGGCGCCAGGGGCGCATGTAAAGTGGGTATGGCGCCGGTAAGCATGCCCAGGGTAAAGCCAATAAAAGCGGCGATACCAATGCCCAGGCCGAGCCGTTTAAGGCTTGATGCAGTATCCTGCCAGAATAGATACTCACCAGTGCGTCGGCTGGGCGCGAAGGCCAGCCGGTCGACGGCCTCGCTCATTTGCGCAACACTGGGTAGCAGTTTATCGTCAGGGTTTTCTGCCAGGCGCAGATCGGATGCAATGATGTAGATAGCAATGATCAGTGCAAACGGCAGCAGCCCTAATAAAACCTTAAACGGCCTGGATGGTGTGAGATTAACCAAACGTTTCATGATGACACCCGAAAGGGAGCCGAAGCTCCCGTACAATGGCTGTTACAGCTTGCCGTCTGCGGCCATCTGCATGTATTCGGTGTCAAAGCGCAGCTTGATATTATTGCTGTTGCCAAACACACCTGTTGGGCCTTCAATTCCGATAAAGCCGGCATCGGGGGCGCCATCGCCTAGCAGTCCATGCTCAAAGGAAAACTCAGCCACTTTTTCCATGGTTGCCAGCAGCTCATCGCTGTTAACCAGAGCGAGGGCATCACTGGGCCGATAAAACATTTTGGTGCTGGCCAATTGTGCATCATAACCGGCCAAATCGGTGCCCGAGGCAACACCCATGGCCGTGCGTGCGGCAATGCCAGTGCTGCTTTGTTCACTCATCAGCGCCATAATTTCGTACCAGGCACCGACCAGGGCTTTACCCAGTTTGGGATTGGCTTCCAGAACATCGGTCTTAATAACCAGTAAATCCATAATTTCGCCCGGAATTGACGAAGAGTCAAAAACCTTATGGCTGTTGGGCATAGACAGGATTTCGTTGAGTAGTGGGTTCCATGTGGTGACTGCGGTAACCGAGTTGGAGTTGTAAACAGCTACCATATCGGCATCTGAGGTATTGACCACTTGCACGTCTGCCTCGCTAAGGCCGATGGAGTCCAGCGCGCGGGCTAAAAGATAGTGAGATACAGAGAGTTCTACCAGGTTTACTCGCTGACCTTTAATATCGGCAAGATCTTTTTTCCCCTTGAGCACAATGCCGTCATTGCCGTTGGAAAAGTCACCCACGATTAACGCGGTGCTGTCTACGCCGCCGGCGGCGGGAATGGTCAGAGCATCCATGTTGGTCATGGTGCAGGCATCAAATTCGCCAGCGGTGTACTGGTTAATAGACTCGATATAGTCGTTAATTTGTACAACTTCGATATCAATGTCGTATTTATCGGCCCATTTTTTTACGATTTTTTGCTCGGTGCCATAGCCCCAAGGCATCCAGCCGACGTATATAGACCAGCAAATTTTAAAAGGGTCAGCGGCGTGCACCGGTAGGGCGAGTATTAAAGCGATAACAGCAATAGACAATTGCTTCATGAAAAACCTCCAAAGGCTTATGTTTTCGGTTATATGGAGCACTCTTGGCAATCTGGCCAATTTGTCTCCCGGGCTTTTATCCCGCCGTGTAACCCCCGCCTCGAAGGTCGAAAGCTCTCGGACCAGTCGCAGTGTGGTTGACCGCCGGAACCCTAGCTTTCTATTTTTACCAAATTGTCGATTATCCTGAGCCACCAAAAAAGTGCGGACAGTGTCTTGGTACACATTGATTATAGCAATATGGATACCAGCTCAAGGTTTGGTAATAAAATTCAGAAAAATCAGACTATTGGCTGCTTTCGGAATAGATTTCGATATTGAAGATCATTGCCCGAGGGCCGCAATGGTGCGTGCACCCGGAGGTCCGCACTGTTAATGTGCACTGTGATCAGGATCTGACCTGTAAGGGTAACTGCAAGAGGGTTATGAGTCCTGCTAATACGGGCGTTCAAAAAACGATCAGTTCGGCATGTTTATAGCATGCACTCTTTGACGGCAAGGCATTCAGGCCCATCGCTGAGTATGACCTGCGGAGGAAATGAGAACGACTGTCATAAAAGAAGGTTAATGTGCCGAAATTAGCTATAATGAAATATCTCTGCAACGCGGAAGTGAAGCCGTTTAAGAGGTGCATTTATGGAAACGCGCAATATGGACAAGAACAAAACCCAAGGCTCTGTGGATGATCGTGGCATGACTAAAGGAATGAATACTCTGGAGCCTCTGTCTGAGACCAAGATAAAACATTGTTTGCAAGAGTGCCGAGTGCTGACCCACAGTTATGTGCAGCAACATTTTGGCGCTTTTTGGAAGGCGTGGATCGAGTCGATTGAGAAACGCGAGGAAAATGCGCACTCCAATAAAGAACAGGTGGCACTGGGCGAAATGGGCAGGCATTTGCATCGCGCTGGCAGCGCGAGCGTTGAGCAATTCTTGCGCAATCTGGTGTCGGGTTTTGAACAGTTCCACGAGAAGACCTTGCGCACACCCACCGGGCAAGAGCGTTTTCGCGGTGAGCGCTTGTCGCTGGTCGACAATGCCGAGCTCGAAGAAACCATTGCCATTACCTCAATTTGCCACCGTGCCGACTCGGTACAAGCAGAGGCTCTGTGGGCTTTACAGCAGCGTCTGGCGCTACTTAATGACGGCAAAAAAATCGACGAGCGCGGCAATCCAGTCAGTCCCGTGCAATTTTGTGAAGCCCTGCGTCGAGTGGTTGCCGATTTAGCGCTGGATGTGCGTACCAAGGTCATGGGCTATAAACATTTTGAGACGGCACTGATTAAACCCTTGAGCGGCCTGTACCAGGAGCTTAATAACTTACTGGCGGCCGAAGGCGTACTGGAAAATCTGTATTATCAACCGGTTGTCAGTGCCGATGAAGGCGAAGATACCGCTGCAACAGAGGCAGAATCGGCCTCTGGCACTGAAACGCTAGAACCGAGTGCCGAGCAGGCCCCGCGTCGCCGCGCCACCGATCAGCTAATTGACCGTCGCTCCTCGGCACCGACCGAGCAGTATCAGCAGGGCTTGGTGGGAGCCATTCGCCTGCTGCAAACACATATTTCACAGGCCGGAAGTGGTACTGCCCCCAGTGGTGACCGGCGTGCAAGTGGCGCGCCGGGTGCGGCCCCCCGAACATCGGCAGCGGTGAGCCACGATCAGCTGATCGGCATGGTGCAGTCCATACAGGCAGCCACTGCTAGCAACACCCAGTCTTTTATCGGCGCGGACGCTGCGGCGATTCAACCCATCGCTGTGGCGGCAGTAACTCATGATCTTGTGGCAAAACTACAAGAACAGGGCGAGGATAGTGTGCGTGCCGACGACATGCACATAATCGAGTTGGTGGGTTTGTTATTTGATTATATTTTATCGGATGAGCAATTGCCCGATTCGGTAAAAGCACTGCTAAGTTATCTGCATACCCCGGTATTAAAACTGGCCTTTATCGATAAGGATTTTTTTGAAAAAGTAGATCATCCGGCACGGATGCTATTAAACGCTATGGCTGAAGCGGGCGCGCGCTGGGTTAGTAATGATGGCACCAGTCAAGGTGATATCTATGCCAAAATTAAAACCACAGTGTTTGCGGTACTGGAAAACTTTGTTAATGATGTCAAAATTTTTACCGAGGCCTTAGTTGACTTTAACGCCTACACCCGCAATGTATCTCGGCGTCAGGAGTTAATGGAAAAGCGCGCCTTGGAGAAAGTCAAAGGCGAAGAAAAGCTGCGCGAGGCCAAGCTACAAGTTAATACTTATATTCACAGTCGTATTAAAGGCAAAGACTTGCCCTCGGCAGTGCTACTGCTATTGCTTCTACCTTGGTCAGATTACCTGGCGTTTATCACCCTTCGTTACGGACCGGACTCTGATAGCTGCAGCCAAGCACTGGCCTTGGTTGACGAGCTGCTGTGGTCCATTGAACCCAAAACGCTTCAGTCTGATAAGGTGCGTCAACTGGAGCTGCAAGAGAAATTATTGCAAAGGA
>DATBNH010000208.1:0-3559 GCA_036554405.1 Cellvibrionaceae bacterium
ATACCACGGTGATTGATGGCCTGACCCGGCGCCTGCTGACCTTGGGCGAGCAGCAATTGGGCCCGCCGCCGCTGGTCTATGGCTGGCTCGCTTTTGGCTCCCAGGCCCGGCGAGAGCTAACCCTGGCCTCGGATCAGGACAATGGTTTAATTATTGAGCGCGAGCCCAATGCAGACCAGGCCCGTTACTTTGCACAGCTGGCCCAATGGGTATGCGATGGGCTCGACCGCTGTGGCCTGCGCCACTGCCCCGGCGATGTGATGGCCAGCAATGCCCAGTGGCGACTTAGTGTGGCCGGATGGAACAAACAGTTTGATCAGTGGATTGAAAGCCCCACCCACCAGGCGCTGATGTATTGCAGTATCTTTTTTGACTGGCGCCTGGTGACCGGGCCGGACCGGTTGCAGCAGAGTTTGCGCGAACGCATGCGCGTCATTAAACCCGACAGCCGGTTTATTGCCATGCTGACCCAGGCAGCGCTACGCCACTCACCGCCCATTGGCTTTTTTCGCAGCGTGTTGCTCACTCACGCCGGCGAGCACAAAAACCAGCTCGATCTCAAGCACGAGGGTATCGCCTTGATTAACGACATTGCCCGCCTACACGCATTGGCGGTGGGCAGCGATGCACAAAACACCCTGGAGCGCCTCAGTGCCGCCGCCGAACACAAATCGCTATCAGACAAACTGGCCCGCGATCTGCGTTTTGCCTGGCTACTGCTCACCCGCCTGCGTCAGCAGCGCAGCCAAAGTGGTGACTACAACGGCTACTGGCTCTCGCCCTCGGAGCTGAGTCCCAACGAAAAGCAGCGCTTAAAAGCCGCATTTGGCACCATCAAAGATGCCCAGAGCGCGGCACTGCAGCATTTTGCCGGCGGTTACCAGGGGTGAGCAAGCAGCAACATTTATTTGACCAGCCGCTGCTGGCGCTGGATATGGAAATGAGCGGGCTGGATGCCAGCCGCGACCGAATTGTGAGCGTGGGCATAGTACCGGTCACCCGCGAGGGCATTCCTTTGGGCAGAGCGCAGCACTGGCTACTGCAAACTGACGCGCCGGTGCAACAAAGCGCCGCTATTCACCACATTCGCGATTGCGACCTGAGCGCCCAGGGCGTCAACGCCGATGAGCTGTTATCACAACTGCTGAGAACCATACGTGAATGTGTGCTGATAACCCATGGCGGCGAACTGGACGCACGCTTTCTCGATTACAGGCATCGCTATTACTTCGGCAAAAAATGGCGCCCGCAGCGGTTAGACACCCAGTACTTCGCCCGCCGCCAACTGGCCCGACGCACCGAGCAGCCACACAATAGCAACACACTGAACCTGCGCGCCTGCCGCGAACGCTATCACCTGCCCAGCTGGCGCGCCCATCACGCTCTAAGTGATGCCCTCGCCACCGCCGAGCTGTTTCAAGCGCAATTAAGCGACGCCTTTCCCAAAGACAGCAACCCACCGTGGCAACATGTGCGCCAAAGCTTCAGTGGTTTGTTGTCGCGTTGGGGATGGCGGTATTAGGAATAAAAACCCCCCGCAGGGCGGGGGTAAAAGCCACATAGGCCAAGGGTAAGCGGATTACTTAGAGACACTATTCACTGACTGACATACCAGAGCTTGCTGTTATTTCCGGCCCGCCGCTGTTCATAGTTTGTAGGGTTTCCTGTAACTGCCGACAATGCGTACTGTAACCATAAAGGGATACTTCTCTATCGAGGTTATCGGTGAACTCGGCGGTATCAAGCAGTTCGCACTGCTCATTCACCCTGGCAATCACCTCACCAAAGGGCTTTTGCTGGGCAATAAAGTCAAAGGCTTGCACAGTGTCGTCTACCTGCTCGGGCACAATCACCACCCAGGTGTGATCTTCAACCCAGGTAGCTGAGCCGCTTTTCATGTACTGTTCAATATCCTGATTATTCTTGTACAGGCTCTGTAATATTGTCGCTTGCATACGCTGATAAATTTCTTCGTAAATGGGTTTTTCTCGGTCAGAAAAGGGCAGGCCACGCTGTAAACTCGCCACCATTAAACGGCGTTGCAGTTGCTCTGGGGTATAAAGGTACTGATGCAAATCGCTGGGGAGTTTAGCCAATTCCTCTTCCAGAGCAACTTGCAATTGTTCCCTCTGAGGATTTTCCGATTCAACTTCAACAGTATAATATTGGGCATCCACATACTGAGCCATTTGTGTCATAAGATTCCGACTTCTTGAATAATCAAGGGCCAACTCCAACATGCCGTCATCAGTAGCCGCAATCCCTGCCATCGCATCACCAATGCGAACAGCGTCGTGTGCCAGTATTTTTTCTACATTGGGCTTACCGGTCGATATCTGTGCAAAATCTTCATTGGCAAAAAATGTACTGTGATCTTCATGACTGGCAGGACTCAAGGTGAACAAACCTCTTCCCGTCGTATCGGGCAGAACTTTATTATCATTAGCGTTGACAGCTCTCTGGGCAACAAACTCTGGAAAACCTTCTGTTTTAGCCATCAAAAATACCAAACGTCCATCTTGCTGACTGAATACCTGCATGGGGCCAATATGAAAACGCTCTACATCGCCCTGGTGAATACGCGCGATAATTTCCACAGGGATAATCGCTTCCCAGCGGTCATTGTCAAACTGCTTCACCTGCGCAGGCTCGGACACTCCCGCCAGCGATGCAGTAAAAACGGCTGGCGGAACATCGGTAGACAGCGCTGTAGTAAAGTGGCCAAAGCGCTGTTCAAAGAATACTTCTTGCAAACTTTCCCATTCACTTTGGGACAAGCTCTTCCACATTTCATGCCGCTCCCAATTGGCAATGGAATCGTCCCAAACTGATTGCTTGAAGTATTGAACAAAAGCCTGCCGCTCCTGCTCAGTCAGGCTTTGCAGATCTGGCGTAGGCGCAATTGAGGTTACCAGGCGTCCTTCGCCGGGGGCGAGAAAAACCTGTTGTTTGTAGGTGTCAATTAATTGTTGCACCGATACGTCATCAAGCGTATCAATCTCGGGGTAGCTGACATCGGCCTCGGCCTGCACACTTAAAAACAAGCCAAGCGCTAACAGTAAAAAGCAGGTGACCACGCCTTCAAAGGGTTGCCGCGAAGCGACTGAGGGTTCAAACAAACGCTGAATACGCGCCAGCAAATGGTTTTGGTTTCCGGTAACGGCCATGGTTAATCCTCCATCTATGGAAAGGGCCGAGAAACGAGTGAGAGTCTCGGCGTAAAAAGTCCGGCTTTTACAACCCTTAGCGGCAATATCATCACAGGCGTTTTCCCGCTCGCGATCAATTTGTGCGCTAACCCAAAGCACGGGCCAGTTAAAAAAGTACAAAGTTTTTATCAGACTCTGTGCCAAACCCACCAGGTAATCGTGGCGGCGAATATGACCCAGCTCATGGAGCAGAATTGCCTCTAATTCTTCCGGACTCAGCTGTGTAAGCAAAGCAGCGGGCATCAAAATAACCGGTTTAATGTGGCCCACCACACAGGGCACAGAAATCCGTTCTGTCAGCTTGAGAGTTACCTGCCTGGTGATACTAAGCGCTCCAGCAAGGCGCGTTA
>DATBNH010000218.1:0-1706 GCA_036554405.1 Cellvibrionaceae bacterium
ATAAACCCTAATAAACCCAACGCCAGGGCAATAAACAGTACAAAAGTGCCAAATCGACCAGCCTTGGATTCCTTGGCCAAATCCCACACGATAAACACCATAAATGCAACCAAGGCGCCGATGCCCAGATACAGCGACCAGCTCTCAAATTGCTCAAAACTCATGTCAACCTCAAGGCTAATACGTCAATCCCACATTGTAGCCAACTTGGCTGACAATAGCAGCTTACAAAACTGCCATAGCAACAGGGCTATCAAAGGCTCTTTAAGACAGGCTGCAGAAAAACGTTTACGCAGGTAACCCTTCAACAGCCTGCTACCCCTCCCTGTTCCCATTTGACTTCTCGTCAGCGCCATGGGAAACATATTTGAAGCCTTCGGTTAAATCCGACAGAGCCTCTATTTGCCGGTCAAAATTTCGGCACCCGGAACACATAGCTTTGTGCAACGCTAATGCCCAACGCTCGCGCCTGCTCAGCGTACGCTCTCTGGACTCGGACATTAACTGTGTTGCCTTACGACAATTAATCACTATCTTCACCCTTTAAAAACCAATGTTTCTCAAGGCAGGTGCGTAAACGAAGCCGTGCACGATATAACAATACATGTAAATTACTAATACTCACCCCGGTTGACGCGCAAATTTCTCCAGTATCCAGGCCTATAAACTCCCGCATCATAAAAATCTGTGCCTGTTGTGGTGGCAAATGATCCAGACAAACCTCAAAAACCCGCCAAAAGTGCTGATTCTGCATAGCCAGCTGCGGCTCTGTCCAGTTTTGGGGGCGCTCAACAAGATGCCAGTGGCCGCCCGCATTGAAAACATCGTCTTGTAATAGCTTATCTTCTGCCCCCGTTTGCCCCAGACTATCAGCCTCAACAAAGCGCCGGCGCTGGCGCAGAATATCGATAATCTTATTTTTTAAAATGGCAAAAACCCAGGTTTTAAAGGCGGCCCTACCTGAAAATGAGTCGACTTTTTTGAGGGCTGCCATTAAAGCTTCCTGAACGGCATCTTCCGCCAAAGCGCTGTCAGCAATCTGCAAGTTGGAAAATTTAAGCATCTGTTGACGCAGCGCTAACAGGTAATGCTGGTCATCAAAAGGCTTGCTGGGCTGATCGGCATTTATCGGTTCACTCATTTTCGCCATTCTCGAAAAGTTCACCGTATTTTCCGTCATGTTAGGAAACCTTAGACGTTCTATCACGGCACATTCTTACAGTGGAGTTACGACACATTGATTAATCTTGCCAACGCTCACAGGCAGCATGATCATCCTCCTTAGCCTCTACCCAGGCCGCACCGCTGGCACGCCAGGCTTTTTTCCAAAAAGGTGCACGGGTTTTCAAATAATCCATCATGTATTCGGCACAGCTGAAAGCCGCCGCCCGGTGACGAGCGGCAACACCCACATAGACAATTTGCTCGCCAGTGGCCAGTTTGCCAACCCGATGGATGACCCGAATGGCATCTACCTGCCAACGCTGGGCGGCCTGCTCGGCAATCGCATTAAGCGTCTGTTCGGTCATGGCCGGATAGTGCTCAAGTTCCAGCGCTATTACCGGATCCGTATTGCCATCTGGCCGCACCCGCCCGGTAAAGAAAACCACAGCACCGGCCTCGCTTGCCGATAAGTTCAAAGCCTCGTACTCAGCGGCAACAGAGAAGTCATCTGTTTGTATGCGAACCTGAACAGGAACAACAGC
>DATBNH010000226.1:0-13082 GCA_036554405.1 Cellvibrionaceae bacterium
TCCTTTCGTTAGGGTTAAAACTCTCTATATCGCGCGCAGCGTTGCTCATTATTTCAAAAGCGCGCTGATAATCCGGCTCGCGCCCAGATTCTTCCGGCGGCTCCAGAAATTCCATTACCTTTTGAACTTCTGAGGACAAACGCTGGCCCTGAGCGGGCACACGGCGCGGCTGGATAGGCTCAGGATTGGGCTTTAAGGCACCGGGGGTGGTTTGCGCTAAAGCACTGCCGATACTAAACAGCGTTTGTTCTGGCGCCACTTGGGAGACAACAAAGCCACCCACAACAGGCGCCGCCAGCAAAGCTGAAGTTAGCAGGGCTTTACGAAAGGTGCCGGAAATTACAGCTTTCATGTTTTTCATTTTCCTCACCTCGACTACTGCCCCATCTCAAAGATCAAGCGGATTTGTACACCTGGCACCTCAACGGGCGTGCCATCGACCACACGAGGGCGGTACTTGTATCGTTCTACTGCCCGAATTGCCGCTGAATTAAACATAGTTGTCGGCTCACCATCACTGGTTACACCTTCAATCACTACCACATCGCGCGTTGTACCCGAAGTGGTCACAGTGAACTCGAGAGTTACCGCTCCCTCCAGACCACGCTGGGCAGCACGGCGAGGATACACGGGTTGAGCACGCACAATGGGCAAAAACTCACCGTCGCCGCCAAGACCGGAAAAACCGATATTAATATTGCCGTCAAGGCTTGGAGGCGCCATATTCAGGCCATCCGGATTTATCTGCGCCATCTCAAAGTCTGGTTCGGGAATATCCGGTGGTGGCTGTTCTGGATCTTCAGGCCTATCGGGTTTTTCAGTGTCGTAGCGAGTGTCGATATCAGTTTTTGGCATTCTAATATCGGCGACACGAACCTGCACTTCGTCTTCATTGGCTTCAAGGTCTGAATTGATCAATGAATGCATCAAAAACAGCAAGCCAAAAGTTGTCACAACTGCCAACACTACAGCAATTGCCAGTCTTGTAAGCTTCATAGCGGCCTAGTTCCTAACAGTGGAGACAGATACATCGATGACACCAAGCTGCCTGGCTGTATCGGCAATTTCAGCCAGTAATTTCACACCGGCCTCTTGGTCAGCTTGAATGACAACGCTGCCTTTAGGGTTCTCAGCAAGCAAGCGTTCCATCTGCGCTCGCACTCCGCGAGGATCAACACGATTTTTGTCAATCCAGATTTCGTCATCATCAGTCACGGCGATCAGAATATTAGCCTTAGGCCTTTCTGTTGCCATGGTTGCTTCCGGACGCGTGACCTCAACGCCGGTCTGTTTGATGAACGTGGCAGTCACAATGAAGAAGATCAACATGATAAACACCACGTCGAGCATTGGCGTCAGGTCGATAGCGCCTGATTGCTCTTCTTCAGAATTTGCTTTTTTCCTGTTCATGGCAATTCTCTTAAATTACTGGTTGATACCACTTGCCAGCCTTTAATGGTCCATTGTCAGGTGGTCGGCAAACAACTGTTTCTCGCGCTCAGCGGTACGAGCCAGATAGGTATTGGCAAACAAACCCGACAGTGCGGCAACCATGCCGGCCATCGTCGGAATTGTCGCTCTGGAGACACCGCCTGCCATTTGCTTGGCATCGCCGCCACCAGTCATGGCCAGTACATTAAACACTTCAATCATACCGGTCACAGTACCCAGCAGCCCTAACAGCGGACACAAGCTCACCATAGTGGCAATCATGTCCATGTTAGTGTCTACCTTTTCCTGAATCCGAGAGATCAGCGCATAACGCACCTGATGCGCATTCCAGGACTTTCGCTCTTTGCGACCTTCCCAGGCATCCAGCGCTTCTTGTACATCACCTTTCAGACCGCCTTTGAAATACCACACCCGTTCGAAAATCAGGGTCCACATGACAAAGGTAAGGGCGGCAATTAATAACAATACCTTACCGCCCTGATCCAGAAAGGCGCTAATGGCTGCAAACGCTTCCATTAATGCCAGCATGCTCTATCTCCTACTTGCGCTCGGCATTTTCAGCAATAATGCCGGCCGACTGTTCTTCGAGGATATGGATAATGCGCTTGGCGCGACCATTGACGATGGTATGCAACAACACCGTAGGGATAGCCACAACCAGACCCAGTACCGTAGTAATCAAGGCAGAAGAAATACCACTTGCCATGTTTTTCGGGTCGCCAGCACCAAAAATGGTGATCGCCTGGAAGGTTAGAATCATACCGACAACGGTACCCAACAGCCCCATCAAGGGTGCGATAGCAGCGATAATTTTCAGGATAGCCAAGCCACTTTCAATGGCAGGACGCTCTTTCAGCACCGCTTCTTCAAGCTTCAGCTCCAGTGTTTCACCGTCAACTTTGGGGTTGTCCTCAGCCACTTTCAATACACGGCCCAGAGGGTTGTTGGTATTGGCTTTTTGCTGCTTGAGCTGGCTGTTAACCTTAGCATTGACACTGAAGAGGTAAACAATGCGCCACAGGCCGATAAGCAAACCGAAGAAACCTACTATGGTAATGGCATAACCTACGCCACCACCCTGGTGCCAACGCTCGCCCCAGGTAGGACTATCGATCAAGGCATTCAGCAATGAACCACCGGTAGGGCCGGTAGGATCAATACCCACGCCGACAAGACCAGAAGTTGCATTTTGCAAATCGCTCGCTGCACTCAAGTAGTTACCGGCAGGCTGACGAGTCAGCTCTTCCATACGGTTACCTTCAGGAATGTAGTTCAGGTACTTGCCTTCAGAGACAAGGTTCCAGTCACCTATACGTACCACCTGCTGATCGACCTTATCGCCGCCCGGTTTAATAACCGTACCGTCAAACGACACAACACGACCGGTTTCAACCATTTGACGCTGAGTTTCAAACCACAGACGCTCGATCTCATCAATACCCGGCAAGCGCGTATTGCTGTTCATCTTGTCAATCAGCGTGTCGAGGAAGTCGCCACGGCCCGGGTACTGGGCAGAAATCAGAGACACCTCTAAATTGGCACGCAGATCACCAGCACTGGTAGTCAAGTGACCAAAGAGTTCGCGCAGCGAACCCAAACGCTCATTAAATTGTTTGCGTTTCTCTTCGACTGCAAGCTCTTGCTCGTTAAAGGTAGTTTCCAGACGTTCGGCACGGCGCTCTTCGGCAGCTAGAGTATCTTGCGCCTGCTTAAGCAGAGCCGCTTGATTGTTACGCTGACGCTGAAATTCCTGTTCGCGCTGGCGGTGCTCGGCAGTCTCGGCAATGCGCGACTGCTGCACCATATTCAGCAACTCATCCAGTGACTCGGCCTGGTCGTTTTGCGCCATGGCAATGTTGGTTGAAAACAGACCGGCAGCAATTACCACCAGGCAGCTTTTTGCAAACTTCATTTTCATTTCGCTGCCTCCGGTGCTTGGACAGGTACAAACATAATATCTTTTGACGCTTGGTTACGGGCGATACGCAAGCCTTTCAAAATCTGGTTGCGATAAGAATTATCCAGCTCAACCCATTCGCCCTGAACAGGGTCATAGGCACCGGAAGATTCGGTATCAGTTGTCTGATACATCAGCGATACACGACCAATACGCAAAATATTCACTTCGCGCTCCTGACCGCCTACCACCAAGGTGTCACGATAGGCTTCGGGGAAACGTCCATAATCGCTTTCGATCTTGTACGCTTCCAGCACCTGACGGAACTTCTCGGCAACAGAGATATCGGCGCGATCCATATTGGTACGCAGCATATCGATACGATCCAGACGAAGCTGCCTATGGAATGGCTTGTCAAGGCGCACAAATTGCTCCAATGCATCCAGCATACGCAGCACCAGCGGCTGAATACGACGCTCGATTACGGTAACGTTTTCAATGGACTCATCCAAATCTTTAATAACCGCCAACTGGGCAGCGATTTGCTTTTCCAATTGGCTGTTATAGACACGCATGTCTTCGATTTGTCTGTTGGTTTGTGAGAATTCAACCGCTAGACCCTCTGCTTCCTGAGCCAGACGATCAATACGTGTTTGAGAATCCCGAGCCAAAGTTGTTTTGGCCTGGCTTACCTGAAGAACTTGTTCCAGGGTTTGGTCTGCCATGACGGCGCTACTCATTAGCGCTCCGGCAGAAAGCACAGTGGTCAGAGCCACGGCTTTCAATCGCTGCTTTTTCATATTTCCCCCAACTCGGGTGCTTGCAATCAGGTTACTTGCGACAGGAAAGCTGCCACAGACGCTTATCCACTCAGCCCCTTACGGGACAGCTAAGAACGCAGCATTGTAATAAGAGGGCTTCTCTACATTCAATGCTTTATCCAAAAGCCTTTCAACATGTGTAAATAGGTATCACACCGGTAACAAATTTATCGATGATTCCCATATGCAGGTAACATACGATCAAAAAACAGCCAAAACAATACGTGAAAATACGCCATTTTTAGCATTATTTGTTATCAATGCGACACTATTCTACTCGCTCCAGTATGACAAAGGCATGATGCAGTGGAGCACCTGCATCACCCTCATGCCGGGATACTTCCCGCCACTGATCACTGGGCAATACCGGAAAAAAAGCATCGCCCTGGTCGATACAGATATCGACTTCTGTTTTATAAACGCGATTGGCATAATCGAGCGCAGCCCGATAAATTTGCTCACCCCCAATAATCATCACCTCGTCAGCAGTAGCCGCCAACTCTCCCGCCAGGCTTATTGCATCAGCAAGGTCCATCGCCTTGTAAGCCCCTGCGGGGGGCTGCCAGGCGGCCTGACGGGTAACAATGATATTAGGGCGGCCTGGCAACAGCCGGCCAATTGACTCGTAGGTTTTGCGGCCCATGATAATGGGCTTACCCAGGGTAACGCACTTAAAGTATTGTAAATCGGCAGGCAGATGCCAAGGCAAGGCATTGCCCTTTCCAATAACGTGGTTTTTATCACAGGCCACTATTAAGGCAACTTTTAACGCAGCTCTCATAGAAAAATCGGCTCCCTTACACAGCAATGGGGGCGGCGATACGCGGATGAGGATCGTAGCCGTCAAACTCAAAATCTTCCACTTCGTAGTCAAATACAGAGGCAGGTTTGCGCTTGATGACCAGTTGCGGCAGGGGTTTGGGTGTGCGCGCCAATTGAGCAAAGACAATGTCGTCAGTCAAATGGTTGCTGTACAAGTGACAATCGCCGAAAGTATGGACAAAATCACCCACCCCTAAATCACACTGCTGAGCGATCATATGGGTGAGCAGCGCGTAACTGGCAATATTGAAAGGTACCCCCAAAAACAGATCAGCGCTGCGCTGATAAAGCTGGCAAGATAACTTACCATCGGCCACATAAAACTGGAACAAGGTATGGCAAGCTGCCAGTGCCATACGCCCGGCCGCAACATTATCCTGGGGGCTGACCGACTCATCAGGCAGGTCGGCAGGATTCCAGGCGCTGACGATCAAACGGCGCGACCCGGGGTTGGTTTTTATCTGGGTGACAACCTGTGCAATCTGATCAATGGTAGTGCCGTCGGGGCAAGCCCAACTGCGCCACTGCTTGCCGTACACCGGGCCCAGCTCACCGCGCTCATCGGCCCACTCATTCCAGATAGAACAACCCCGCTGCTGTAGCCAGGCGACATCGGTACGCCCTTGCAGGAACCATAACAGCTCGACAATCACACTTTTCAGATGCACCTTTTTGGTGGTGACCAACGGAAACCCCGCCTGTAGATCAAAGCGCAGCTGTCGGCCAAATACTGAGCGGGTACCAGTGCCGGTGCGGTCGCCACGATCGAGCCCGTTATCCACCACATCTTGCATTAAATCCAGATACTGCTTCATTTAACTATTCCCAATCTTTAGGCGGACGCGGCGGTACTTTTTTGCCTGGCGGAGCCAAGATAGGCATAGGCTACCAGCCCTATACCTAAGAGCAACATGGGTAGCGACAACAGCTGCCCGCGCGTTACCCAGCCGAGCAGATCAAAGTTGATATGCTGATCGGGTTCGCGCACAAATTCCACCAACAGGCGGAAGATACTGTAACCAATTATAAATACCCCGGTAACGGCGCCCACCGGGCGCGGCTTTTTGGAAAACCAGAAAACCAGCGTAAATAACAGTACGCCCTCCAGGGCAAACTGATAGAGCTGCGAAGGATGCCGCGCCACCCCTTCCGGGTCCTTGGGAAACACCATAGCCCAGGGCACATCGCTGGCGCGCCCCCATAGCTCCTGACTGATAAAATTACCCAGCCGCCCAAAACCCAATCCCAAGGGCACGATAGGCGCTACAAAATCTGTCAACGCCAAATAGGGAATGCGGATACGGTGGGCATAGAAGAGCATAGCCAGCGCCACCCCGATAAAACCGCCGTGAAAAGACATGCCACCTTCCCAGACGCGAAACAACCATAAGGGATCGCGCATCCAGGCATCAAAATTGTAAAACACCACATAGCCCACCCGGCCACCAATAATCACCCCAAAAGCGCCATAAGTAATCAGGTTTTCAACCTGCTCACGATTTACCACACAGGCCGGTTGCCGCGCCCGATACATGGCTACAAACCAGGCCGAGGCAAACGCCAACAGGTACATCATGCCGTACCAATGCACATCTAGCGGACCAATTGAAAAAGCAACGGGATCAAAATTCGGGTGTGTAAGCATAGTCAGAACTGCGAGCCGGATTTAAAGAGCGGCCATATTAGCACTCATGGCAAGGACGGCGCCAATGGCTGTTAGTCTTCGGTTTGCAACGGCCGCACAATCCGGTTGACACCGGCATCTTTGAGCATGCGATCAATACGAGTCTGTATCTGTGCGGCGTCAAAAAGCACCATTACTTCCGCTAGCAGCTGTTCGGCTTGATCCAGGGTGATAGCACGAATAACCGACTTGACCTTGGGCAGGTTAGTGGCATTCATGGACAGCACATCATAACCCATGGCCATCAACAATATTGCCGCCCCCGGATCACCGGCGAGCTCGCCACAGATACCCACACTCACGCCCTCGGCGTGTCCATCGTGCACAACCTGCTGCAGCGCACGCAGCACCGCCGGATGGAAGGCCTGGTAAACATCGGCCACTCGCGCGTTATTGCGATCCACCGCCAGCAAATACTGCGTTAAGTTATTGCTCCCCACCGACAGAAAATCGACCCGGGCGGCCAGTTCACGCGCCTGATAAACCGCCGCAGGCACTTCAATCATCACCCCCAGGGGCGGCATTTTAACATTGTGCCCCTCTTCCAGTAATTCATCAAAGGCGCGATATATCAGCACCTTGGCCTCTTCTAATTCACTAACACTGGAAATCATCGGCAACAGAATGCGCAAATTATCAAGGCCGCTGCTGGCTTTAATCATGGCGCGAATTTGAGCGAGAAAAATCTCCGGATGATCCAGAGTCACACGAATGCCGCGCCAGCCCAGAAAGGGATTGGCCTCCTCAATCGGAAAGTAGGGCAAGGATTTATCACCGCCGATATCCAACGTGCGCATGGTAACGGTGTGTGGTGCAAACGCCTGCAATTGTTCGCGATAGATAATGCGCTGCTCCTCCTCACTGGGAAAGCGATCGCGCAGCAGAAAGGGGACTTCGGTACGATAGAGCCCCACCCCCTCGGCGCCGCGTTCCAGCGAGCGCACCACATCGGTCATTAATCCGGTGTTCACCCATAGGGGCAGGCGATAGCGATCGAGGGTCTCGCAGGGCAGATCTTTTAACGCCTCGAAACCTTTGGCCAGTTCCTGTTCTTCGCGATAAACCGCGGTGTAATGCTTTTTCAGTTCGGCACCGGGGTCACTGTAAACCGTGCCCTTGTAACCGTCTACAATGAGCGGCCGACCATCCATACGGGTGTAGGGTAAATCCACAGCACCCATGACCGTGGGAATACCCATGGCACGAGCGAGAATGGCCACATGGGAGTTGGAAGAACCTTGCACCGACACCAGGCCCGCCAGCCGTTCAGCAGGTACCTCGCCTAACATAGAAGCGGTCAAATCTTCACCGATAAGAATGGTTTTATCGGGGTAGATTTTGCAGCTCTGATTAGACTCCTGCAAATACGCCAACACCCGCCTGCCGAGGTCGCGCACATCGGTAGCTCGCTCGCGCAAATAAGGGTCGTTCATACTGGCGAAAGTGTTCTCGTGTTCCAGAATCACTTCGCTCCAGGCATAGGGCGCGCTGGTGCCCTCGCGAATTTTGGTCATCACCTCGGCGCCCAGAGAGGCGTCATCGAGCATAGCCAAGTAAGCCTCAAACAGGGCGCGCTCTTCACGGTTCAAACGCTCTTCGAGCTGCTCGCCCAAGGCCTTGATGTCTTCGCGAACAGCGATCAGGCAGCGTTGAAAAAATGCCAGCTCGGTGTCTATGTCGTCACAGGGTTTAAAGGGAACAGACTTGAGATCCGCCAGCGGGGTGACCACCACCGCCTCGCCCATGGCAATACCGGGGGCGCCGGTGACACCGCTAAATTTAGCCTGCGCCGCATGCGGGCCAAAGGCCACCATGGTACCCGTGGCCTCGGCGTGGGCAATAACACTGGCCAACTGCGCCGACATGGTTACCAGGAAGGCTTCATCGCCCTCATCAAAACGGCGCCGCTCAATTTGCTGCACCACCAAAACTCCCAGCACCTGGCGCTGGTGAATAATAGGCACACCCAAAAACGAGCTGAAACGCTCTTCGCCGGTTTCGGGAAAATACTGATAGGACGGGTGCGATTCGGCGTCTTCAAGGTTGACCGGCTCTTCCCGTGTCACCACACGCCCCACCAAGCCTTCACTGGCGCGCAGACGCACCCGCCCTACCGACTCCTGCTTCAAGCCGTCGGTGGCCATCAGCACATAGTCGTGCTCGGGGTTGCGTAAATACACCGAGCACACCTGGGTTTGCATAGCCTTTTTGACACGGGTAACAATAATGGCGAGCGCTTTTTGCAAATCGCGAGCGGCGTTAACCTCCTGAACAATACTGCGCAGCGAATTAAGCATAAAAGCCCATCTGTGAGAAAATTAAATAATGCCGTCTAGCAATAAGCCAGATTCACCCCTGTAACCTACGTTCGAACTGACTGTGTACCACAGACAATTCACGCAGGGCACGACGATAGACATCGCGCTTGAACGTCACCACTTTGGATAGCGGATACCAGTAACTAACCCAGCGCCAGTCGTCAAATTCGGCGCGCCCGCCATTTTGCAGGCAAACCGTGTTGTCGTCACAGTGCATACGCAGCAAAAACCACTTTTGCTTCTGGCCCACACACAATGGTTGGGTATTCTGGCGAATTAACCGCTGTGGCAACCGGTAGCGCAGCCAGCCCCGGGTGCAGGCCAGTACGTCTACATCCTTGGCACCCAAGCCCACTTCCTCACCCAGCTCACGGTATAGAGCCTGCTCGGGAGTCTCGTTGGCGTTGATGCCGCCCTGGGGGAATTGCCAAGCGTCCTGACCGCCAACACGACGAGCCCACAGCAGTTGGCCAGCATCATTAGTCAGTACTATCCCTACATTGGGGCGAAAGCCATCGGCATCTATCACGAGTCTGTCCTGCCCTGTCTTTTATTAAGTATCAGCTATTGTTCCACAAACAGACGCGCAGGAGCAATCGCAACCGCAAATGCAGTTGAGCCTCACCCCAAGTATCGCTATGCTACGCGCAAACTCACTCACTCTGGAACTGCCTGTGACCTTGGCTCTGTTTGATCTCGACAATACCCTGATAGCCGGTGACAGCGATCATCTGTGGGGAGAGTTTCTGATAAGCAGGCAGTTGGTGGACAAGGATCACTACCGCCAGCAAAACGATAACTTTTATCGCGACTATCAGAACGCCAGCCTCGATATTGACGCCTACCTGCGCTTTGCCATCAACCCACTGACCCAACACAGTGCTGATTTTCTGGCCGAGCTACACCGGGAATTTATGCAGACTTGCATCGAGCCGATCATACTGCCCAAGGCCCTGGCACTCTTGCAAGAGCACCGCGAACGCGGGCATAAACTGTTGATTATTACCGCCACCAATGCCTTTATCACCCGCCCCATTGCTCGACATCTGGGGGTTGAAACCTTGCTCGCCACCGAGCCTGCACTTGAAGGCGGTCGCTATACCGGTGAATATCTGGGCACGCCCTGTTACGCCGAAGGCAAGGTCATCAATTTGCAACACTGGCTGGACGAGCAGAGACAAACCTTAAACGGCAGTTATTTTTACAGTGATTCTATCAACGACCTGCCGCTGCTGGAGCAGGTGCAGTTCCCCATTGCCGTCAACCCGGACCAGCGTTTAGACGCCATCGCCAAAGCACGGAACTGGCCCATACTGGATTTGCGCTCACCATGAAAAGCCATTGGCCGATAGTATTGACGCTGATATTCATCGCCGCCTGCGAGCGCACCAACGAGCCTCTGCCCATTCCCGCTGAGCCGCCGCCAGCACCGCTGACCACCAGCGCACAGATCGACACCCGTGCCCTATGGCTCAACGGCGTCGATTACTGGCGCGCCGCCCACCAGGGCAGCAAGGCACTGCAGCAACAGCTAGAACAGTTTTTGGCCGAACCCGGCGACGACACCTTGCAGGCCGCCCGCGAAGCTTGGCATATGGCTCATAAACCTATCGCCGCCGCCCAACCCTTCGCCGCCCTTAGTTCCAGCAATCCCGGTTTATTCGCTAAACTGGACCGAACCTGGCGCGCCATTGATGTTCACCCGGTGCAGCCTGGCTACCTCGATAGCATTGACGGCTATCCTTTCAGTGGCATCGTCAACGATATCAGTCTGACCATAAATCAACGCACTCTGCGCGAACAACACGGTTTTACCGACGCCAGCGAAGCAACACTGGGCCTGCACGTGCTGGAGTTTTTACTGTGGGGAGAAAATGCTGGACGTCACTATGGGGACTTTATTCAACAGGAGGCTTCTGATAATCCCGACCTCAGTATTGTTAACCTGCCACAAAATCGGCGCCGGGATTTACTGAAACTGACCAGTGTCTTATTAACCGATGATTTACAGCGACTTGTGGAGGCCTGGCAAGATCCCCAAAGCCCTCTCGCCAATGGCTATTTTACCCTGCCCGAGGATAGCCGCATCCTCTTGTGGCAGCAGGCGTTTATTGTAAACCTGCAAGAGGCCGACAATCACTGTGTATTCAGTGCTGAACCCTGCCCAACGCTGGGCGCTACCGTGCGCGCACTGAGCGACATTCTCGATGCTCACCCGGGTCTTGTGGCCAATGCCAGCGACTGGCAAGCCCAGGCAGCCGAGCTGTTAGCGGCCCTCGACGACCCACACTCTACACTGGACACAACCGCCACCGTGGCGCAATTACAAGCCGCTTTTAGTCCTTAAACACATAGGCAAAAACCGCCTTGAGATAGTCGGTTTCCACAATTGCCGGGTGCACCGGATGATCGGCGCCCTGCCCGCCCTGATAGATAAAACGCGCATCGACACCGGCGTGATGCGCCGAGGCGCGCACTATATCTTTCAGCGTTTCTATACTTAAATGCATAGAACAAGACGCCGACACCAATAACCCCTCTTTGGCCAACAAGCGGATACCCAACTCGTTAATATGCCGGTAGGCGGCCTCACCGGCTTTTTGATCCTTGCGCTTTTTAATAAATGCCGGTGGATCCAGCACCACCACATCAAAGCGTTCGCCATCGGCCAGCAGCGATTTCATCACGTCAATGGCCTTACCCGCAATCGCCGTGACTTTATCTTCCACCTGATTGAGCCGGGCATTTTGCATAACTGCATCCACGGCGCGTTGGGAGGCATCAACACAGACCACAGCACTGGCACCTGCGATAGCCGCCTCAATGCCCCAGCCTCCTATATAGGAGAACACATCCAGTACCCGCTTGCCCGCCGCTTGCTGTTGCAACTGCGCTCTATTGCCGCGATGGTCGTAAAACCAGCCGGTTTTTTGGCCGCTGGCTACCGGTGCCATAAAGCGGGCGCCATTTTCAATCAGTAGTACCTCATCGGGAACTTCGCCCGATGCCACCTCTGTGTATAAATCGAGCCCTTCCAACGATCTGGCCGAGTGCTCGTTGGCCAGTAAAATACCGGCGGGCTCAAGTATCTGCTGCAACGCATCAACTAGCGTCACTTTCAGTAATTCCATGGCCACCGAGGCAATCTGCACCACCAGATAATCGCCAAAGCGATCCACCACTAGCCCTGGTAAGCCATCACTGTCGCCAAACACCAGACGATAATACGGCTCGTTATAAGCCGCCTCGCGCAGTTTTAAAGCGCGCGTTAGACGCTCTGCAAGCAGCGCCGCATCGAGCATGCGCTCATCGCGAGAGATAAGACGCGCGCAAATAAGATTGGCGGGACTGGCCAGTGCCACTCCCAGCACCTTGCCGGTATGTTGCATGACCAACAGCTGCTGACCGGCCGTAAACGCATGTAAAGGCGAACGCTTGGTGTCCACCTCGTTACTGTAAATCCACAAGTGGCCACGCTTAAGCCGGCGATCAGCTTGAGCCTTAAGATACAAACTGGAAAGAGACATAGGAACCTAGCGATCAATGTTATCCAGAGCAATGCTGCCCTGTTGCCCAAAACGGGCTATATCCTCCTCGGTGGCATCTTCACGGCATTCACCGCGAATCCACTGCACTGTTGAGGACAAGCGGTAATCCAGTTGCAAATAGCCCTCGCGGCAATAACCGGTGGCGGCGGCAATACGCGCCGTCCTATTTTGCAGCCGAGAATAATCGTGCCGACCGGGCACCTCATGTTGCTGCCTGGGGTTCTCACGTCCATCAACACGGGGGCCGGGGGCCGGAGCAGCGACACTGATACGATAAATAAATTGCTTGCTGCCATTGCTTAAAATGCGGGTTTCAAACTGCTGGGGATTACCCTTATAAAAAGAGGAAGCGCAGGCACCCAGCAGCAGGCCCAAACAGGCAAGAATAATTTTATTGTGCATGGTTTGAACACTTGGCTTAAACAGGGGTTACCTTACGCTATTTAGCCCCCTGATCACAAACGCTTGGTAACCCGCCGAGATTGGACTGAATGGGCACATCCAAGGTGCACATTCAGCGGGCAGTAGAATTCAGGGCGC
>DATBNH010000099.1:0-5986 GCA_036554405.1 Cellvibrionaceae bacterium
GCTGGCGGGCGGACGGCGTGAGCGCGATACCAGGTGATTTTTGGCGGTATTAATGGCGATGCGATACAGCCAGGTATAAAAAGCACTGTCGCCGCGAAAGTTACCCAGCGCCCGATAAGCTTTTATAAAAGCATCTTGCGCCACATCCTGCACTTCCGAGTGATCGCGGATATAGCGCCCGATAATCGAGAAGATTTTATGCTGATACTTGAGCACCAACAGGTCAAATGCCCGTTTATCTCCCTTCTGGACCCGTTCAACCAGCTGTTGGTCGGTGTCCGGCGCAGATTGCGCTGTCATCATTTAACCCCCAAAACACCCGCTTTAAACGGGCGACCTCACTTGCTGTCTGTTAAGTGCCTGCCAATGCTTTATCTGCCTACAATTAAAACATCGCTGTGCCGAAATCTGTGTCTACATGACCGCAGTATGTATTATTCTGTGCCAAGGCTCGGATAGACCCGAGCCGGGCGGTAGAAGTTCCACGGGCATTATACGTGGATATACACCGGAAAACTTCATAACTCCTACGCATTGGCCCGATTTGCCCGGATACACAGGTTACCGCTGGCTTGATATACTGCCCCTCCACTGTTCGATACCGATACTATGAGCCAACACTACCACCACGATGTTTTAATAATTGGCTCCGGCGCTGCCGGCCTCACCCTGGCACTGCAAGTGGCCAAATCGGCGCGCGTTGCAGTGCTTAGCAAAAACGCCATCAATGAGGGCTCTACCTGGTTTGCCCAAGGCGGCATAGCCGCGGTACTCGATGATCAGGACTCGGTTGAAGATCATGTGGCGGACACCCTTGTCGCCGGCTCCGGGCTGTGCCATGAAGACGCGGTACGCTTTACCGTGGAACGTTCGCGCGCCGCCATTGGCTGGCTAATCGATCAGGGGGTAGATTTTACCCGCGACAGCAACCCCGATCATTACCACCTGACGCAAGAAGGTGGCCACAGTCACCGACGCATTATTCACAGCGCCGACGCCACCGGCAAGGCGGTACACAGTACGCTGATCGACCAGGTATACCAGCACCCCAATATTGAAATATTTGAGCATCACGTTGCCCTCAACCTGATTACTCAAGCCGATGAGGGATCGCGCAAGTTGCGTTGCACGGGCGCCTATGTGCTCAATCGCAAGAGCGACTGCGTTGAAGTATTTCAGGCTAAAACCGTGGTGCTGGCTACCGGTGGCGCCAGTAAAGTCTATCTTTATAGCAGCAACCCCGACAGTGCCAGCGGCGATGGTATCGCCATGGCTTGGCGCGCCGGTTGCCGGGTGGCCAATATGGAATTTAATCAATTCCACCCCACCTGCCTGTACCATCCCAAGGCCCGCACTTTTTTAATTACCGAGGCCCTGCGCGGTGAAGGCGCTTACCTGAAACTACCCAACGGCGAGCGCTTTATGCCCCGCTTTGACCTGCGCGCCGAGCTGGCTCCGCGCGATATAGTCGCGCGTGCCATCGACCACGAAATGAAGCGCCTTGGCTGCGATTGCCTGTATCTGGATATCAGCCACAAACCGGCTGAGTTTATTAACGAGCATTTTCCCACGGTTAAGGCTCGCTGCCTGGAGTTTGGCATCGATATTACCCGGGAGCCAATTCCTGTGGTGCCTGCCGCTCATTACACATGCGGCGGCGTGGTGGTGGATTTCAACGGCCAGACCGATCTGCAAAACCTTTACGCTATTGGCGAGACGTCTTTCACTGGTTTGCACGGCGCCAACCGCATGGCCAGTAATTCACTGCTCGAATGCATTGTCTATGCGCAGTCAGCGGCCTTACATATCAGTGGTCAACTCCCCGAGATCAACGAACCTGATCACTCGCCGAAATGGGATGAATCCCGCGTTACTAACTCCGACGAAGACGTAATTATCTCTCACAACTGGGACGAGTTAAGGCGCTTTATGTGGGATTATGTAGGCATTGTGCGCACCCATAAACGTCTGGAGCGCGCCACCCACCGCATTAAGCTGCTGCAAAAGGAAATCGCAGAGTACTACAGCAACTACAAGGTCAGTGGCGATTTGATTGAGCTGCGCAATCTGGCCACGGTGGCTGAATTGATTATTCGCTCGGCCACCGAGCGCAAGGAGAGCCGTGGCCTGCATTACTCACTGGACTACCCCGACACCCACCCGGTAGCGCGCGACACCATGCTGGTGCCTACCAATTTTGCCGGACAGGATATTATTGTCAGTAGGCTCGATTAGCTCTGAATGTCATCACCAGCCAAACGCGTAAACGTCGCCATTCATCCTCAGCACAGCTATCGGGCATCAAAACCAGCCATTGCCATGATGTCCCTGGCGCCTGGGCGTAGCCCAACACCATTAATTGCGGCCACAAAAGCGCCCGGGAATGCATTTCTACCGGTTGCCATACACCACTGATACTGGCTAACCACCAGCCCTGTCGATCCAGCCGCAAGCGCCAACAACTGGCTCGCCAATGGTGCCACAGATGCCAGCCCCCCAGTGCAATTGTGGTACTTCCAAACAATAGAGGCCAAAGCCACAGACTGGGGGATACGCTTCTAAAAAGTGGATAACAGGCCAACAGCAGCGCAGCCAAAGCAGCGCCCAGCACTAGGCAATACACCCAAAACAATGTTGGCGAGGGGGTAATAGTACACTCGATAAAAACCTCTGCGTCGTCGTGCAAACGCGAGGGCGGTGTATTATGGCGACTGGGTGTCTGGGGTCTGGGCGTGAGTTCTGACAAGTTGCACAATCCTTTGTAAGTCCGGATCCTCCGGTTCCTGACGCTGCATAAACCAGGCAAACATATCCTGATCCTCACAGCTTAACAATTTCCAATAACGTTCCTTATCGGCCTGATCAAGCTCGGGGTAACCGTTATCGACAAAGGGTAACAAAATTAAATCCAGCTCCAACATACCGCGCCGGCTACCCCAAAATAAACGATTGCGCTCCAAAGTTTGCCCCTGTGCCTAATACAATTGACGGCTATTGTAGCAAACAGGCGCAACCTGCGGAATGGCAATACACCATCCCGCAGCAATTCTCTTTTATTCATCCTGCTCGATTTTAATCGTGCGAATCAAAGACTGCCCTTGACGCAAGAAACGAATCGGCAAGAGCTTGCCTGCAGGCAACTGATCAATCACATCTTGGTATTGGCTCAAGCTGCCAACATCGTCGTACCCCAGTTGCACAATCACATCGCCGGGACGCAAACCGGTTTGCGCCGCCGCTGAGTTCGGCTCTACCTGACGCACCAGCACCCCGCCGTCGATATTCATGCCCTGGCGCTGACGCTCTCCGACAGCCTCGACCCGCAGCCCCAGACGATCCTGGGTGAGGTGAGTGGTTTTCTGTTCACGCTCGCGCACGCCGGTTTCCTCACTGGCGCGCTCGCCCAGCGTCAAAGTAAGCTGCTGTTTTTCCCCGCGGCGCATCAGCGCCATCTCAACTTCAGTGCCTGGGGCAACACCGCCGACCAATTGCGGCAACATGCGCGATTCGCTCACTTCACGCCCATTAAACCCAACAATAATATCACTCGGCTTAATACCGGCCCGATCGGCCGGGCTATCGGGTTCTACACTGTTAACCAACGCGCCGATAGGCTTATCCAGGCCAAAGGAAATCGCCAGATCGCGACTGACATCGGTGATCACTACACCCAGCCAACCGCGCTGTACACTGCCGCTGTCCATCAGCTGGGAGATGACATCTTCTGCCACCTCAGAGGGAATAGAAAAGGAAAGGCCGTTGGAGCCACCGGAACGGCTGTATATTTGTGAGTTAATACCCACCACCTCACCGTCGAGATTAAACAGCGGGCCGCCGGAGTTGCCGGGGTTAATCGCCACATCAGTCTGGATAAAAGGCACATATTGACTTCGATTGGATTGAATAGAGCGGCCCATGGCGCTGACAATGCCGGCACTGGCCGAATAATCGAGGCCAAAAGGCGAGCCAATGGCCAATACCCACTGACCCACTTTTAAACTGCCAGGCTTGGCAAAACGCAAGCTGGGCAAATCACTGGCCTCTATTTTCAACAGGGCCAGATCAGACAAAGGGTCTGTGCCTATCACATCGGCGACAAACTCCCGATCATCAAACAGACGCACATTAATTTCTTCGGCGCCGTCAATCACATGATTGTTGGTAATAATATAGCCGTCATCGCTGATCACGAAACCCGAGCCCATGGAACGCGCCAGGCGCTCCCGCGAATCGGGGCTGGGGAACAGGTGCCGGTAGGGTTCCGGTAAATCCCGGAACTGATCAAAGGGTGACATCTGCCTGCCCGGCACAGTCTGCGCGGTGGTGATTTTCACTACAGCCGGGGCATTTTTTTCAATCAGCCCGGTAAATTCCGGCAGGGCGGCATGGGACAGAGCGCCAAAACTCATTAAACATATCAGCGTTAACAAAAATCGTGAAACTACTACTGGCCGGTGCATTTGCTTACCTCTGTTGAAATGAATACAACCAAGGGCTAACCCATGGTCAAACACGAGGCTTATGACCCTACTCAAGAGAGAAAATTCCAGCACAAAAGGCGTGTTTACGGCTGATCGGACCCAGAGCGGGCTGCCATTTGCGCCGGATCGGGCTCGAAGCGATCAACCCGAATGGTAACCCGGCGGTTTTCCGCGCGCCCTTCTGGTGTGCGGTTAGAGGCGATGGGATAGCGCTCGCCATGCCAGCGCAGCGTCACCAGCTGCTCGGGCACGCCTCGCTCAATAATGTACTGATAAACCGATTCTGCGCGACGTTTGGACAGCTCCAGATTATCCGCCCGCAGCCCCTGGCCATCAGTATGGCCGTCAATCATCAACCCGGTAACATAGGAGTCAGCCAATACGTAGCGCACCAGATTATCCATCAGCTCACGCTGATCATCATTAAATTCATCGCCCGCCGTCGCAAAACTCACCGTGCTGCGATGAATTTGTGCGTAATTGACCGGCAGCAAATTTTGCAGGCATGTTTGATACTCGGCGAAGGCCGCCCGAAAACGAATGGGCGCCAGCATCACCTCAACAGACTCATGGCTGTCATACCAGCTGGTGTGAGAGAAGCTCAGCTGCTGGCCAGCCTGCAGCTGACTGATTAAACGCTGTGACTGCTGCCAATCGAGCGCCAGCGGCTGTTCGCTATCAGTGGTACTGAAAGTATCAAGATGGCGACTGTGATGCAGGCTCTGCCACAGCGGACTATGGGTATGTACCTGTACCTCGCCTGCACCCAATTGACGATTGCTCTCTTGCAAATAAAACCGCTGGGTTTCGCCAGCTGGGCGTAAAAAAACTGCCTCGCCATAGAGCGCCACCGGTTGATAGAGCTTGCAGGCAAACACGCTGGCATCCACCTGCCAGCGCGTGGTTTCCATGGGTGCAGTAAAGGTTGCCGCCAAAGCAGTAGCCGTGCTGCCCACACAGATCAACCCTATCAAAAACTGTTTTAACTGCATCTTACTCACATTGCACCCAACCCCGGCGATAAGAAATGTTACCGTATAGCTTACATATCGGCCTGTTAAGGCTGCGCTTTAGCGGCAATTTTGCTAGGATGCAGCCTTTATCCAGGTGCCTCTACTATCCATGACTGCTGAGCTGACCCTTACCCGCCCCGACGACTGGCATATTCACCTGCGCGATGGCGACGCGCTGCCCCGCACCGTGGCCGATGTTGCCCGAGTATTCAAACGCGCCATCGTTATGCCCAATTTGGTGCCGCCGGTGACCACTGCCCAAGAGGCCGAAAACTACCGTACCCGAATACTGGCCGAAGCGCCCGCAAACTCCGGGTTCGAGCCGTTGATGGTGCTTTATTTGACTGACCGCACCGATCCTGCCGAAATTGCTCGCGCCAAAGCCGCGGGCGTGGTCGCGTGCAAACTCTACCCGGCAGGCGCCACCACTAACTCCGATTCCGGCGTTACCGACATTGGCAAAATCTACCCGGTGCTTGAGGCGATGCAGAG
>DATBNH010000241.1:0-3272 GCA_036554405.1 Cellvibrionaceae bacterium
GGAGCGATCATAATGCCGTCTTCCAGCAGGGTAACCTTGCCACTGCGATCCGAAGAAGCGGCGCGAATACCAATATTGGGACGCAGACCGTAACCCTCTTCCTCCAGCACGTAAACGCCGGGAACGGTTTTCATCATTTGATGGATATCGGTGGCCGCTTCCAGTTGAAGCTGCTCGGTGTCGATGACCGAACCGGTGCCAGCAACCTCGCGGGCGTCCTCCTGGCTGCCAATAATCCGGATGGTTTCAAATGAGGCAAGCTCCAGGGTCTCCTGGGCAACAGCTGAGACTGAAAACCCGGCTATGCTGAGTGCGAGCAGCGATCGACGTAGATTCATTCCTGTTTCCTTATCAGTAAATATGTGAACTTATCAGTAGTAATGAGATTACCTATCAAAATGATAAGGAGAATCTATCATACTTGGGAATACATCTCAACAACGCCTCTCCAGCCCACCTCCCCAGTCACCTATCTCTGGAACGCTTGATTTCACCCGGAGCTCCAGACTTTCATGGTGTAAAGTAGTGCTCACTAACCAGCCCTGCCCCTGCCATGAAGACTGCGCAAAACTGATTTTATAGTTTGAAGAGAGACTCCCCCGCTAGCAAGACCCTACCCCAATACCAAGAAATTTCCGAACGAGCCGAACATATATTCAGTCACCAGAAGCCAATGGTAGGGGTTAAAAAACCATGTCTGGCTAACAGCACAATATCAATAGGGAGAATCCATAATGTAGCCGGGCTTTATAGAACACGCGTCTAACTCTGACCTCCTCATGCCAATAGCATCACCACATTCAATACTCCCGCTCAAAATCCATCTAATAGTCTGTGAGCCATAAGGTTAAAAAGTGTACCGGCTGCTGTATTTCAGCATGTGTGTCTTTATACTCAGCCATCGTTCTAGAGTATTTAGGGAAGAATTCATCATGCACAACATCAGAAACGCTACAGTCTTTTACATATTCACCCTTTTTGGGGTTAGTGCCTGTGGCGGCTCAAGTGACGCTCCTCCGGTATTATCAAGTTCACATGCTTCCTCAAGCTCAGTGAATCACTCATCATCGCCTGCTCAAGTGTAAGAACATACTATTGATACAGTGGCAGAAGGATCGGGAACGCTGAGACCGTCGCAAACAACAATTCAACAAGGTGAGTCTTTATCAATCGACGTACTTCCATCTGAAGGCTATGTGTTAGACAATATTTCTGGCTGCAATGGAAACTATAACAACGGTACATTTTTTATAGATACTGTTTTAGAATCATGCACATTGACCGCTATATTCGAGCCCATAGCGATTACTATTGACGTTAATGTACATGGCTCTGGTCAATACCACACTTCAGCAGAAGCTCCGAATTACGGCGACGGACTAACACTGGACATCACCCCCGAGGCAGGCTATTACCTGGAATCAGCCACAGGATGCGCCGGGGAGACTGTAGAAAATACCTATACCATTGACAGGCTGACAAATGATTGTTCTATCGATCTCGTATTCACTGTACTACCACCCTTGCCGGATTCTCCTAAAGTCTGGTTTGATTATCAAAGTGAAAAAATAATTCGCTTTCATTGGGACCAGGTTGAGCATGAAAAAGAATTTCAACTCCTTGAACGTTTGAGTGAGAATGCCACCTATGAAGTTGTGGCGACTCTTGATGCAGATACACAAACTTACGATCATCGGGTATTTTTACTAACACACACCAATGCCTCCTATACATTACAAGCCTGTAATGTTTCCGGATGCAGTGAATCTAATACAGTATCTACTAGCGAGAACATACTGTCAGCAGCAGGTAGATGGGAAAGGAGCTTGGATGAAATTAATCCCTCAGTAATTACCATTAATGAAAGCGGCAGCATTATGCTGATCAGTGAGAGTTCGCCTTACACCACACATATCTATACGAAAGATAACTCTGAGTGGCGCTATGCCCAAGAACTTATCGGGTCTGCCAGAAATCTGACTGACCTGGATAACTTTGGAGAGCAAATTGCCTTATCGGCTCAAGGTAAAGTAATTGCCGTTGGCGCTTCGTGCGACAGCAACGCCACAAGACTCTCCAAAGGGGGTGAGCCTACCAGTGACAGAACCTGTTCCGGAGCTGTATATATTTATCGACAGCACAATGGTGTGTGGGAGGAAAACGCCTACATAAAGCCTTCTGATTTAAAGTCACACGATTTTTTTGGGGCCAAGATTGGACTTTCTGAAGACGGAAACACCTTGGCGGTTCTCTCATCGAAGCATCAAACCCTCCCGGATGAGACAACTTTGAGCGGCGCCATTCACCTCTACCGTTTTAACAATGGTTTATGGGAAGAAGGGGATACACTAACCACCAGTTGTAACCTGCAAGGCACAACTCTGTGGTCTGGCAATCTTGCCGTAGCCGATAACGGAAATATTGTTGCTCTGAGCGCACCTGTCTCATTTCAGTTTGAAATAACACCACTACCGGAAGGTTACCCCGAAAACTTTTTGGCTGATCCCTGTTATCGCGGATTTGTCTATATTTTTCAAAAAAACGGCGACTCATGGCAAGAGGAGAGGATTATTCCTACTGATGGTCAGCGGGAATTTGGGGGTAATTTTACCATCTCAGAGGATGGCAGTACCTTTTCTTCTGCAGGGTCATCCCCAGTCAATCTTTATGTTTATGAAAACGATAATGGCGTTTGGAAAAATACCTTCCTTGAGGAAGGAAACACCAAGGGAACCATCGATGCCACTGGAGACAAACTGGTCATTCTTAACAATATCGGCATATTAGATCAGCGACAGCAGCTAATCAGCCTGTACGCCAAAAAATCAGATGAGTGGACAACAGCTATATCAGACATTACTGTTAAAAATGGTTATTTTAGTTTTAATTTATTGATGGAATTTCTGGAAAATGGAGAAGCTCTATATATTGCGGAGCAATTATATGATGAAAATTCGTTCATCATACACACTTACTAACCATTAAATCGAAACATGGTATTTTGTTGCCGGCCATGCCCCTGAAGTCTGACTAACCTGTTCCTTCACATACCTGTCGCCGGATGCCGCCTTGGTTGGAGCGGCACCCATTGCCCTAATCGTTTAAGCGAGCAGCTTCAGCCGTCAGTAATAGTGTAATGCCTTTGCACATTGACAGTTAGCTTGCCCCAATCAGAGGCTTTAACCCGCCGCTGGTGGGCTTCAAAAGCGACTTGGCTGGTAAATTCTTCGTACACACTAAAACGGTTCTTGTGGTTCGGGTCTTGCTCCACA
>DATBNH010000273.1:0-2557 GCA_036554405.1 Cellvibrionaceae bacterium
TCCTGGTCACCTGGAGCTTCCCCATCCTGCTGGTGGGTATCGGTTTGTCCATGGCCTACAGTATCTATGCTGTCTGCGCCCTGGTATCGGTATTCTTTGTACTGATTATGGTCAGGGAAACCAAGGGCAAAGAGCTGGAACAAATGGAGGGTTAAACCCGCCTCTGTTGGGTTAACAAGCCACCTTCGGGTGGCTTGTTGCGTTTGGCTGCATCTAAATGCCGGACGCAGGCGTCTTAAGCATAACTAAACGTTAACCACTATCAACGAATACGACCGAGGAGACCGCCATGCATCACGTAGTGGCAATTGTGGCAATAGTTATGACCTTCGTGACACCCATCGTGTGTCTGGCGCTTTTGACCTATAACCTGCAAAAGCGCCGCAGCATGCAGATGGAGATTATCGACAAGCTGCTGGCCAATGGTCAGCCCATTCCCGACACTCTCTTTGGCGGCCCCGCTGCCAGCAATGACCCAGACGCCTTACATCAACGCGCTCTGTACCTGCTCGCTGGCGGCGCCGCCACCTTTGTCGCCCTGGTGCTGCTGGTGGGTATTAAAATAGCGGGTATCGCGCTAATCCCCATTGCCATTGGTGCGGTCAAGTACAAGCTCTGGCAAGACTCACAGGCCAGGCAGCAAGCCAAGCACAGGCAAGAACCCTGACCCCGGATGGACATCAGCGATCAGCAACTGATTGAGCGGGTGGTCGCCACGGGCGACCATCATGCTTATGCGCAGTTGGTGCGACGTTATCAGTCGCGCCTGCGTTTGTCGTTGCGCAATCAGTGCGGTGGCGATGAAGCCCTGGCCGATGATATCGCCCAGGATGCGTTTATTAAAGCCTATAAGGCGCTGGCCGGATTCAAGCAAGAGGCACAATTTTTTACCTGGTTGTATCAAATTGCCCGCAACCAATTAATGAGCCACTACCGTAAAAAACAACCACTGCTATTGGATGACGAGCCAACACTCAACCAGGACATGGCAATGGTCACCGTTGCCGACGACAACCTGGCCGGACGCGATTTAAAACGTGCACTGGAACAACTAAGCGACCAACAGCGCGAAGCTATTTATTTGACTTACCAGCTGGGCCACAGCAATGAAGAGGTTGCGGAACTGATGCAAGTACCACTCGGAACACTCAAGTCGCATATATTGCGCGGCAAGGCTAAACTTAAAGAGTTACTGCATGATTGGCAGGGGGAGAGTTTTCATGAACCCGGATAAATTTGATAATTGGCTACAACAAGCGCTGGCCGACAGCGATGATTATCTTGACGATAACGGCTTTACCGAACAGGTTATGGCGGCACTACCTGCCGAACCCACAGTGTCGGAGCGCAAAGTTACGGTGCTTAGCTGGGTGGTCGGTATTGCGACGGCGGCTGTAGCCGCTGTGCCATTACCCTGGGCCGAGCTGCTTACTGCCTTGCAAAACCCTATGCTGTTGTTAACCATCAGCGCCGTGCCTGCACTGCTGATCAGCGTTACCACTCTGTTGTGGGGAGCGATGAACTTTCGCACCCAAATGTAGCCCTTTTCGCCCTGTCGGTGGTTTGCTGTAACCACAGGGCCGCTGCCCCACCCTTTGCGTCATATCGGCATTAATCCTGCTATACACTTCTTTTACAACAGACAAATTCCCTGCGGCGCCGGTAAAAACACCGTTTAGTGGAATGATTTGCAAAAAATGTGTAAAGGTTTCATTGTTAATTGGTAAATATAGCAGGTTCAGGAGAGGATCTTTGGGTATTGAAATAAAAGTTCTGACGATTAACGTTCACAAGGGTTTTACCACGTTTAATCAACGCTTTATGCTGCATGAATTGCGCGAAGCCATACGGCTGATCTCGGCCGATGTCGTGTTTTTACAAGAAGTACTAGGCGAGCACCAACGCTGGTCGCGTAAACATTCATCGCACTGGCCAGATGCATCGCAGTATGAGTTTCTGGCCGACAGTATCTGGCAAGATTTTGCCTATGGCCAGAATGCCGTTTATACCGATGGCCATCACGGCAATGCCCTGCTGAGCAAATACCCCATTGTCGATTGGAAAAATCACGACATTTCTCTAAACGGTATTGAACGACGCGGGCTGTTGCACTGTCAGCTTGATGTACCCGGTTTTCCTCTACCGCTACATGCGGTTTGTGTTCACCTGAGCTTACGTGAGCGCCATCGCCAGGTTCAGTTGCGCCGCCTGTGCGAGCTGGTCAATAACATTCCGGCTAAAGAGCCCGTTATTGTGGCGGGTGACTTTAATGATTGGCGACAATTATCGCAGGGCATTTTAAAACGCCAGGCGGGTATGCACGAAATCTTCAGCGATGCATATGGCAGCTCGCCCAAAACATTTCCTGCATTTTTTCCCATTCTCAAGCTCGATCGTATCTATGTGCGCTCAGCAGAAACACATATGCCATTGGTACTATCCAAAAAACCCTGGTCTACGCTGTCGGACCACGCCCCCTTATTGGCCGAAATAGAACTTGAAGGTAATCCATAATGTTCAGTTTCAGAAGAGCACAAAAATACTTTAGCAAGGGCAA
>DATBNH010000345.1:0-2348 GCA_036554405.1 Cellvibrionaceae bacterium
TCACGACGCACAATGCTGCTGCACAATACTCAAACAGGGGACCACAAAAAAGACTTTGCCAGCCAGCCACAAAAATACGAAGTAGCCGATTGCACCGGTAGCAATGGCATACCCAAAGCCTGCTGTAGTTTTACCCCCGGAAGTAGTGGTTCAACTTGCGATATGTTTGTACAGTTATGCGATCAAATGCCAGGCACCACATCCTCTGGCGGTGGCAGCGCTGCCACTTGCTCGGGCGAGGGCACTTTAGAGTAGAGCAAGAACGAAGAACAACAAGCAGGAGGAGTAATGACTTGGGCCACACAGGGGGTTTGTGTGGCCTTTTTTTGGTTTGTTTTTACTCGCCAACAACCACTAACGAAGGCCCACGCACATGCATAACACCCCCTGATGTCATCAGAATGTTCAGCTCAAGATCAACCGCCGAAGCCTCACCGGCCTCTGGCACATCAAAACGCACAGTATAACGGCGCCAAGGCAAATAGCCCGTCAGGGTTTCTATATTGGTACGCTCGGTAAGTATATTGGAGCGACCAAGCATGGCGGGTGTGCCTGCTCTTAAACCACGAAGACGTACCATAAGTGCAGGTGGCTCATAGGGTTCGCCGTATTCATCGGTAAACTCTGCTGAAATATCGGCAGAGAATTCCAGAGTCTTACCGAGGAAGGGCGCCATATCACGTGTACGAATTGTCTGCTTGACCACGCCCCATGGCTCATCGCCAACACGGCTAATGGATAGCACACCATCGTTTACTGCCAGAGAATAGGAGTCACTGCTGGAATGTTGTTGAAGAGACCAATGCTCCGGCACATTTTGCGCACCCAGAGTAAAGGTCGGATTTTTTATTTCACCCGCCGGCGGTGGGGTATAGGGCGCAGGTGCAGGGGGCTCCACTGGAGACGGTGTTTCGTCAGCGCTTTTTTTATCACAGGCTGCCAATATCAACGCCAGGCACATCAACGCAATTCTGTATTTTTTCACCTGTCTACCCTTTTTTATTGAGTGTTAATATCACGCCACAATTTGCGCAAGGTCGCCTTTATCTTCCAGCCATGCCTTGCGATCGGGCGCACGTTTTTTGGCCAGAAGCATATCCATCAGTTGCAGGGTGTCATCGCCATCGGCAACACGCAGTTGCACCAGTCTTCGGGTATCGCGGGCCATAGTGGTTTCGCGCAGTTGCAATGGGTTCATTTCGCCCAGGCCTTTAAAGCGCTGTACGTTTACTTTGCCTTTTTTGTTTTCAGCAGCAATGCGGTCGAGCACGCCGCTTTTCTCACTGTCATCCAACGCGTAATAAACATCTTTACCCACGTCAATCCGATATAGTGGCGGCATAGCTACATACACATGGCCACCGGCTACCAGCGCTTTAAAATGCTGCACAAATAGCGCGCAAAGCAAGGTGGCAATGTGCAAGCCATCGGAGTCGGCATCGGCCAAAATGCAAATTTTGTGATAGCGCAAACCGCTTAAATCATCACTGCCAGGGTCAATACCCAAGGCTACAGAAATATCGTGTACCTCTTGGCTGGCAAGAATATCGGCGGAGTCTACCTCCCAGGTGTTTAGAATTTTTCCGCGCAGCGGCATAATCGCCTGGTATTCACGATCCCGCGCCTGCTTGGCAGAGCCACCGGCCGAGTCCCCCTCTACTAAAAACAGCTCGCCCATGACCGGATCCTGACTGGAGCAGTCGGCCAGTTTACCCGGCAGTGCCGGGCCTTGGGTAATGCGTTTACGAGCAATTTTTTTGCCCGAGCGCACCCGCTTATGGGCATTGGCAATACAGTGCTCGGCCAGTTTGTCGCCGTCTTCGGTGTGCTGATTTAGCCACAGGGCGAAAGCATCTTTGGCCACGCCCGACACAAACGCTGCCGCCTCACGCGAGCTTAAGCGCTCTTTGGTCTGCCCGGAAAACTGTGGATCGGCCAGTTTATAAGAAAGCACGTAAGCGCAGTGCGCCCACACATCCTCGGGGGCCAGTTTAACACCGCGTGGTAATAAACTTCTAAACTCACAGTAATCGCGCAGGGCGTCCAAAAGCCCCGTGCGCAAACCATTCACATGGGTGCCGCCCTGAGCGGTGGGAATCAGGTTCACATAACTCTCTTGGGTGAGCTCACCGCCCTCGGGCAGCCATTGCACCGCCCAGTTTACCGCCTCGGTGGTGCCGGAAAACTCACCCACAAATGGCGTAGCCGGCAGTACTTCCCAACCTTGGGTATTACCTTGCAGATAATCTTTAAGACCATCTTCATAGTACCAGCTATCGGTTTCGCCGCTAATTTCATCGCTAAAGTTAACGCTGAGACCAGGGCACAGTACCGCCTTGGCGCGCAGC
>DATBNH010000416.1:0-6862 GCA_036554405.1 Cellvibrionaceae bacterium
AGCGCTCTGGTGGCCAGAGCCGATGCAGACTGCCGCGCTGAAGAGCCCGATTGTGTGGCTGTGGGTGAATGGCAGTTTGCTGTGGGCCTGGGGCTTGGTGTGCGCACCAATCCCCTGGCCGAGGGCAGTGATCTGCCTATCCTGATACTGCCCGAGATCAGTTATTACGGCGAGCGGTTCTTCTGGGATACCACTAATATTGGCTTTACCCTGCTGGAAACCCGCCATCATAGTCTCAACCTGCTGGCCACAGTGGGCTTGGATCATATGTACTTTCACGACTGGAGTATTGGTAATTTTGTTATTGAAGGTGCGGCCGGGAATTTTACCTTAAGCCATGCTCCGCCGCAGGTTCAGGAGCCTATTCCCGGCACCGATAATGAGGGCGTCCCCCCGGGCATGCCTGAGGACGGGAGTGATAATGCAGCGTCCGATGAGGAGATTCGCACCCCTAATCCGTCGGATAAGGACGGCCCCAACGAATTTTTTCACAGCCCCAAACAGTTGACCGGACTCAGGTCCGAGACGGTCACTATCACCCTCGACAAACGCCGTATGGCAGCTCTGGCGGGGATTGATTACAGTTTTTACTGGCGGGACACTGTTCTCGGTGTGCAGTGGCTGCACGATATCAGTGGTGTCCACGAGGGCCAAGAACTGCGCCTGGGTCTTGATAGGCGCTGGTATCTGGGCGAGCAACAATTGGGTTTGGCCGCAGGCGCCGTCTGGCAAAGCCGCGAGTTGGTGGATTACTACTACGGCGTTGAGGCTCACGAGGTAGAAGGTCGTGGTGAACTGGTTTACAGCCCTACCCATGCGCTAACGCCTTTCGTGCGAATCGATTGGAGTATGCCCGTCACCAAGCGCTGGCGCTTGCAAGCTACCTTGCATCACAAATGGTTTGACCACACCATCAGCGACAGCCCTATTGTGGATAAGCGCTCATCGACCAGTGTTTTTGTCGGAGGGGTTTACCATTTTTAAGCCGGGTGCAAAGGGATATTGGCGCTTATGCTATAGCGCTTTAGGATGTGGACTGGTATGTTCAGCGCTTGTACCCGCTGTGGCCGAACCGTTACCTGACATCAGTTTCTCGGTGCGTCCTCGCTTGTGCGTACTGACCGCTGGTGAAACCCTGTGCCGAGACGAAGTAGAAGTCCGCTGGCAAACAGCGCAAGAGCGTTCACTGTGCTTGTTCACCGGCGCAGATGCCGAACCTCTGACCTGTTGGCAACAGGCCCTGGAGGGCGAGTATAAAACCCTGCTGGAAACCGGCAGCGATATTCAATTTCAATTAAAAGAAATGGCCGACAGCGAAGTGTTGGTGAGTCAGTCCTTTGAGGTCGTGCAGGATGACAGCCGTTATCGCCGCAAACGGCGAAATCCATGGAGCTTTTTCTAATGGGCACCTCTATCGGTTGCTTGCGGTCTCTGGCTTTCAGGAATTCATCCCGGCAAGGCGCGCGATACAGGCGGGCTGGTTGTCCCGTAGAAGCAGCGCAACACGGCTGGGGTGAATTCCTGAGAGCCCCGAAGGGCGCGGCCTGTGCGGCACCGCTGCGGCGTTTCTTTGCTTATAAAGGACAAAGCTTACCGCATCCTTCTCTCGCCCCTTACCTGCGTCCGTGTAGGCAACCAGCCTTCACCTGCGCAAAGTGCCTTGCAGTGGCACCGCACAGTTTGCGCACGACTGCATGGACGCAGGAGGTAGAGCGACGCAGGAGCCAAAGCCGCAGAGACCACAAACAACTGACAGAGGTGCCCAAATGAATGTAGTGCTACTGGCTGAAGATGATGAGCGCTTGGCAGAATTGGTAAAAGACTACCTTGAGGCCAACGACTTTCGCGTGGTGGTTGAAACCCAAGGCTATAATGTCACTCGACAAATTTTGAATCTACAGCCGGATATTGTCATTCTCGATGTTATGTTACCGGGCAAGGATGGCGTTAGTATTTGCCGCGAAGTGCGACCGCAATACCCGGGCCCCATCTTGATGCTGACTGCGCGCGATGCCGATGCCGATCAGATTTTGGGGCTCGAAGTGGGCGCCGATGACTATGTGATAAAACCCGCTGAGCCGAGGGTGCTTTTGGCACGCATCAATGCGCTCCTGAGAAGAACTAATACCGAGCAGGTGGATGCTGAGGATATTCGTCATGGCGCGCTATCTATCAATGTGCGTTCGCGCGAAGTTGTACTTAACAATGCACCTGTGCAACTGTCGAGCCATGAATACGATCTATTGCTGATCCTGGCGCGTCAGGCAGGGAAGGTGTTAAGTCGTGAATATTTGTTCAGTGGTATTTGCAATCGACCCTATGATGGCCTCGATCGCACTGTTGATGTGCGCATTTCTCATTTGCGTAAAAAGCTGGATGACAATACCGATAATCCTGCACGTATTAAAACCATATGGGGTCGCGGTTATATGTTTGTGGCTGAGGCTTGGTAGCGGCTACAAAGGTGCTGAAACGAGCTTTTTTCTCACTGTATTTTATAATCGTTTTGGCCATTTTGGTGGCAGGCTGGGGGCTGGATCGTTTTTATCACTCGGTGACCCAAACCAACGCTGCCGACAGTACTGATCATTTAATTTTTGCCTTGTTGGAATCGCGCCTGGATCTCAACACCACCGAGGGTGCCATTGCCGCCGCTCTTAAGCACTACAGTGAATCGGCGGGTATGCAAGCCGACCTCTACCGTCTGGATGATTTTGCCCGCTCCGATCTCAAGCAGCGAATTGAGGCGGCTGAGCTGATTAGTATTGATGGCGCTGATAATACCCGGGAGTTATACGGCCGTCTTGCCGACACGCCCTACATCTTACGTTTGCAAATTACCCATGCATTACCGCAGCAACAAGGCCTTCGCGATCTATTATTACTGGCGTTTTACCTGATTCTGGCGCTAGTTATCTACCTGTGGACCTGGCCGTTAATACGCGATTTACGCTCTTTAGAGTTACAGGCCAAGCAAGTGGGCAGTGAACCGGTCAGTCATCGCATTACCCTCAACCCGGGCTCTGCGGTTTATCAATTAGGCGCTGAATTTAACCGCATGCAATCGCGCATCGATGAGTTATTAAGTTCTTATCGCGAGATGACCTACGCGGTATCCCATGAATTGCGCACACCTTTGGCAAGGATGAAATTTGCCCTTGAGCTGGCTGAGAATATTACCCAAACGCCAAAAGTGCAAAAGCAGCTCGACAGTTTGCGTTTTGATGTGGCTGAGATGGACGCATTGATTAATCAATTGTTGAGCTATGCCGGTTTCGAATCACAAACCCAGGTATTAATTCAGCAGCCGGGGGATATGGGGGCGTTGGTTCAACAGTTGCAAAACTCTATTGCTGATTTATCTCCCCGCATTGATTTTCAATTGGTAGATTACTTACGCGGTGAACATGTTTATTGCGAATGGCCATTGATGGAGAGGGTAGTGCATAATATATTGTCAAATGCTGCTCGCTACGCGCATTCACGGGTGAAAACAACACTGTCTTTTGATCACGAACAGCTGGAAGTACGCATTGAAGATGATGGCCCGGGGATTCCTGAAGAGGACCGCGAACGCGTTTTTGATTCTTTTGTGCGTTTGCGCAAAACCAATACCGAAGTTAAAGGTTTTGGTCTTGGGCTGGCTATTGTACGGCGCATCATGCATTGGCATAAAGGCCACTGCCGGGTGGTCGATAGCCCCTTGGGCGGGGCATGCTTTGTATTAACCTGGCCTCAAACGGATCAAACTTTTAAAAATGAAAAGCAAACCCGGCAAAAGGGCCGCCCTGGGTGATCTCTACGCCAAAGCTTTTGTCGTAATCCAGCGTAAGATCGCGATAGCCCACTTCCAGGCCAAAATCCAGCACCGCATCAAATAAGTAGCGCACCCTTACAGTGTAATCACTTATGCCATAGTCTTCATACTCAGTGTAATTCGCCTCGGCGCCTATGAACCATCCGGTAAAAGGTAATTCCAGCTCTGCATGAGCGTAAAGCATGGGAACAACGTCGTCCATGCTCGAGCTATCTGAGGACAAGAGTGTATCCAGGGAAACCCCGCCGTCGAGTTTGCGTACAGACAGGCCAAGATCAAAGTTAAACCAGTTATCCAGAAGCTCATAGTAAGCCGTCACGTCTACATGGGATAGATTTACCGCGGTGGTTACTAGTGTATCGCCGTTAATGCTAGTGGGATTGTTGATACTTTGCTGGCTGCTGCCATCTACAATACTGAGGCGAAAATTGGGTATTAGCGGAAAGAAATGCTCGATGTACAGGTGTGCATATAAATGATCTTCCTCACCGTAGCCAAGCTCGCTCAGGCTATAGTCTCCGCCGTTGAGGCTGCCACTGTAATCGGGGCGCCAGGAGCCAATATCGCCTTTGATGCCCCAAAAATCGGCGTGGCTTAAGGGCGATAATACAATCAGCAAAAAAGAAATGATGGCTTTCATAAATCTACAACTCGCAGCGTTCAATAATAAGGGTGAATCTTACCGTGTCGGACATGATGAAAAAACCATTGCCGGTAGTTTATTCCCGAAGGCAGGCAATAAATTGTCGAGCAGCATTACTTTGACTGCGACCAGTATGATAAATAGCTCCCAACTGGCGGGTTAGTGGTGGGTGATCGAGTGGCAAAATGGTTAAGTGTTCATCCAGTAATGTATGCGGCAAAACTCCCCAGCCGAGGCCGATAGATACCATCATTTTAATGGTATCGAGGTGATTGGTGGCCATATTGATTTCAAGCGCAAGGTTGCGCTTTTCAAACAGTGTTTGTATCAGTCGGGTAGTGTGCGTGCTGGCTTCCGGCAAAATTGCTTGATAATCGGTCAGGTCGGCAAGCGTCAGAGTGCTGCGCTTGCTTAAAGCGTGTTCCGGACTGGCGACAAAATGCAATTTATCCTGCCATAGGGGTAAAGTCGCAATAGTTTTACGCGGTTCGCTGGCGAGTGTGATAACGCCAATATCAAACTCCCCCTCCTCAACCGCATCCAGGGCTTTTTCCGAGTCGAGAAAGTGAAGATCCAGGTGTACAGCCGGGTAGCGACGGGAGAAGTCGCTGAGTATGGGTGGCAGGTGGTGCAGACCAATATGATGGCTGGTGGCCAGGCTCAGGCGTCCGGCCACATGGCCGCCGAGATCACTGATAACCCGTTCGGCATCGGCGACGGTTTGCAATATCTTGCGCGCGTGGGGTAAAAAACTGTGCCCTGCCGAGGTAAGCGATACTTGTTTGCCGAGCCGATCAAACAACCGCGTGTTCAGGTGCAGTTCCAATAATGCTACCCGCTTGCTAATGGCCGGTTGAGTCAGGTGCAGGCGCTGGGCAGCAGCGGAGAAAGAGCCGCTCTCGGCAATGGCAATAAAAGTTAATAGTTGCTGGGAGTCCATGGGGTTTATTCTATCCATTCCAAAATGGAATGCAATTGATAAAAATAATAAATTTGTTTTATTCTAATTTGGCTTTTATCATGGCCCCACTATAAACCGTAATAGCCCTGCAAAAGAGGTGTGAAATGAGTGCCAGAACACTCTACGATAAATTATGGGATAGCCATGTAGTGCAGCAGCGCGATGATGGCTCGGCGTTGATCTATATTGACCGCCATATTATCCACGAAGTGACTTCGCCCCAGGCGTTTGAAGGCCTGCGTCTCGCCGGGCGCAAGCCCTGGCGTATCGACTCCATTCTGGCCACGCCGGATCACAACGTGCCCACCACCCAAAAGGAACGCGCTTTTGGAGTAAAAGGCATCCAGGATCCGGTGTCGCTGATTCAGGTGCAAACCCTCGACGACAACTGCGACGAGTTCGGCATTGTTGAGTACAAAATCAATGACAATCGCCAGGGCATTGTGCATGTTATCGGTCCGGAAAGCGGCGCTTGCCTGCCCGGTATGACTGTGGTCTGCGGCGATTCCCACACTGCCACCAACGGTGCCTTGGGTGCTTTGGCCCACGGTATCGGCACCAGCGAGGTGGAACATGTGATGGCCACCCAGTGTCTGGTGGCCAAAAAAATGCAAAACATGCTGATAGAGGTTAACGGTGAGTTGGGCTATGGGGTGACTTCCAAAGATGTGGTGCTCGCCATTATTGCCAAAATAGGCACCGCTGGCGGCAATGGCTGCGCCATTGAGTTTGCTGGCGACGTGTTTCGCGCCATGAGCATGGAAGGCCGGATGACCGTGTGTAATATGGCCATTGAGGCCGGTGCTCGCGCGGGGATGGTGGCCGTGGATGACATCACTATCGATTATGTAAAGGGCCGTCCTTACGCCCCCACAGGCGAGATGTGGGACAGGGCAGTGGAAGACTGGCGCCAGTATAAAAGCGATGAAGGGGCGGTGTTTGACAAGGTGGTAACCCTGCATGCCGATGAGATCAAGCCACAAGTCAGCTGGGGCACCTCGCCGGAGATGGTAGTGTCGGTAGAAGATTCTGTGCCCGACCCGGCCCGGGAAACTGACCCGGTCAAGCGGGAAGGTATGCAGCGAGCTCTGCAGTACATGGGCTTGCAAGCCGGACAAGCGATGACCTCTATTTATCTGGATCGGGTATTTATCGGCTCCTGTACCAACTCACGCATTGAAGATATGCGCGCTGCAGCGGCCGTGGTAAAGGGTCGTAAAGTGGCTAGCAGTATCAAAGAGGCCATGGTAGTGCCCGGCTCCGGGGCGGTGAAGGCCCAGGCCGAAGCTGAAGGTTTGCACTTGATTTTTATGGAAGCGGGCCTGCAATGGCGCGAACCGGGCTGTTCTATGTGCCTGGCCATGAACGCCGACAAACTGGGAGCTGGGGAGCACTGCGCCTCTACCTCCAACCGCAACTTTGAAGGCCGCCAGGGCTACGG
>DATBNH010000430.1:0-4279 GCA_036554405.1 Cellvibrionaceae bacterium
AGCCATGCTGAGCTTTGCTGTGTTCCATAAAGACATTGACTCACAAGTACAAACTGTCAGTGAAACCAAGCCCTTCACCGAAACCGGCTTACCGGTTGACCTGGCCATAGCGGCCTGTCGTGCTGGCCCGGGCTATTCAGGTGATGCCGGTCAGGGCGCTTCTGGTTGTGATGAGAATGTGCAGTGGCAAGTTAATAGCCCTACCAATGCACCGGGTGGCCCGCTGTACGGTTTTGAAGTGAGCTATCAGCAGCCCTTTACCTTCTTGCCTGGCGCTCTTAGCAACTTAGGCTTTATTGGTAACTTCACCTACGTGAAAGCGCAGCTGGATTATTTGAACTCTGACGGTGAAGTTGTCGCCACCACCGATCTGCTGGGCTTGTCGGAAGATACTACCAGCGGTACGCTCTACTATGATGACGGCAGTTTCAGTGCGCGGGTATCGGCGGTTAACCGTTCGGGTTACCTGACTCACGCTACAGGTCGTAACAACAACTTCCGCGAGGGTACTAATGGCTCTACTCACGTAGATGCGTCTATCTCTTACGCCATTAACGATAATTTCACCGTGCGTTTTGATGCGCTTAACCTGACCAACGAAGTGGAAGACCAATGGGTAGATACTGCGGGTAACCGTCTGTCTTACTACCATGAGACCGGTACCCAGTTCTATCTTGGTGTGCAATACAAGTACTAGTACTTGACGTTCGTCTCTCCCAAATGCTTGGGCACCGCTAGCCGGTGCCCTTTTTTTATCACCAGTGAGTTTTTTGCCCAAATGATTCACACTGACCGAATCCTTTGCGCCAAACACTTCCACATACCATAATTTTGCAGAATAACGACAGGTGACCTATGTTGATATCCACTTTACCCCGCTGTCTGCTAGCATCAAGCATACTGGTTCTCGCTGCCGGTTGTGATTCAAACACACCCGCTCCCACAACTGACAATAGTCAATCAAGTTCGGATACACCTGTCATTAGTGCGCAGCTGGCAGAGGCAAGCGTTGCCAATGCTACCGAGTTTTCACTACAGCAAGAGCCGGTTAAATTCCCGCTTTATGATATCGGAATAGATGCCAACGACCCTCGAGCAGCAGACCTGGTGGCCAAAGCGGGCTCGGAAATCCTGCCGAGCCAATTGATCGACACCACGGCCGATGGCGAAGCCGATACCTTGCTGGTCACCGTTGACCTTGCTCCAGGCCAAACCCGTTCGCTGACTATTGAGGCTGACGCTCAAGCCGCCGCGACACGTGAGCAGCTACCCAAACAAACCCAGGCCGAGATTTCCCATAAGGTGGGCGGCGAGTGGCAAGAGGCCAAATACATTGGCGGCACTTTTGAAAATGTTACCCAGCTGACACCTCCTCCCCAGTACACAGACCACTCCGAGTGGATTCGCTACGAAGGCCCTGGCATTGAGTCTGACAAGGTGGGCTATCGTATATACCTCGACTGGCGTAACGGCTTTGATATTTTTGGCAAGAAAACCACCGACATGGTACTGCAGGATGTGGGACAAGATGGTTATCAGTCCTACCACGAAGCGGCCGACTGGGGTATGGATATACTCAAGGTGGGCCAATCGCTGGGGGCCGGTGGCTACGGTTTTTACAATGGCGAGAAAGTCGAGCTGGTGTCAAAGGTTGATGAACACAGTGTGGAGATTATCGAAAACGGCCCTCTCTACTCGGCCATGACCATCGATTATCAAGGCTGGGAGATCAACAACCAAAAACTGGATTTGACCGCACATCTATCTATGCATGCGGGCAGTCGACTGGTACACACGCAGCTGTCGCTGTCGGAAAATCTGCCCAATATAGCTATCGGCATGGTTAAACATCCGGGCACTGAACTGATTCAAGGCAACACCGATGCCAGTGGTTACAACTGGACCTACACCGCCAGCTGGGGCAAACAGAGCCTGTCCGATGAAGACAGTTATCTGGGCATGGCCATTATTTACCGCATAAGTCACCGGATGGAGCAAACCGAAGATGACAACAGTTATGTATCGGTGATGAAAACAGCGGGCAGCTCGGCCGACCAGGGTGAAGTGGAATATTATTTCCTCGCCGCCTGGGATGGCGAGCCCGATGGCATCACCAATAAAGAAGATTTTATCACCTATCTGGACCAAGAGGTCGAGCGACTGACAATTACTCCGCGCATTCGCTTTGAAAGCACCTTGAGTCGAGAAGCTAAAGCCGAAGAGCTTGATGCTCAAGCTGCCCTTGAGTGGAGCAAGCGCCTGGCCGATTCAGAGCTTGAGCGCAAAACCCTGAGTTACCACGCCGATGGCTGGGATATTAACCGTCGCCGCGTACCCAAATTTGAGTACGATGTGATTGGCCTAGTACCCATGGCTTATGACGAGCTCAATAAGGTGGCGCCCAATGATGCCTATGCACAGGTCCCCTACCAAACAACGGCAACTTTTGTGACCGATGACGGTGAGCTTCGCAACTACTCCTTCAACAGTTTTAATATTGACTATGTAAAGCCCGGTGTATCCGTGTTGCGCTTGTATCAACAAACCGGGGAGGAAAAGTATCAAAAGGCCGCCGCCATTTTGCGCCATCAGCTGGAAGAACATCCACGCACCAAGAACGGCGCCTTCTGGCACAAAAAGAGCTACCCCTATCAGGTGTGGCTTGACGGTGTTTATATGGGCATGCCATTTTTGGCCCAATACGCCCTTATGTTTGAGGAGGGCGAGCAGCGCGAACACAGCTTGAAAGAAGTCGTCAAAGAGTTTGAGATCGCCTATCAAAAGCTGCGCGACCCTGAAACCGGGCTCTACTTTCACGCCTGGGATGAGTCACGCGAAATCGATTGGGCCGATGCCGACACCGGACTGTCACCCGAACTTTGGGCGCGCGGCGTAGGCTGGTATGCCATGGCACTAGTGGACGTATTGGATATTCTGCCAGAGGACCGTGAAGACCTGCGTGCGCCACTGTTGAAAGCAGTAGAAGAGCTGGCGCCGGCCCTGGCCGCCGTTCAGGACGAGACCGGCACCTGGTTCCAGATTCTGGATCAGCCCGAACGCGTAGGTAACTATCGTGAGTCCACAGCCACGGCCATGTTCAGCTACTTTTTTGCCAAAGCCGTACGTAAAGGCTATTTGCCCGAGTCTTACAAAGATACCGCTGTTAAGGCCTATAATGGTTTGATCAATGAGTTTGTCACCGTACACCCTGATGGTAAAATCAGCATGACCAATCAATGCCTGGTAGCGGGCCTGGGCTTTGGCCGCGACGGCAGCTACCGGTACTATATGAGTGAGCGTATTTTTGAAAACGACCCCAAAGGCAATGGCCCCTTTATTCTAGCGGGTATTGAAATGCATCGTTTACTGAAAAATTGATAACTGATTAATGTGGATAGCTTTATGAATATTATTGAAGAGCGCTTTGCCGTTCATCAAGACGACTTTAAACATTACGACACCGAAAAGCTGCGTCAGCATTTTTTGATTGAAAAAATCTTTGCCGCCGATGAAGTGTTATTTGTATACACTCACTACGAGCGCATTATGGTGGGCGGTGTAATGCCCATTAACAAAGCGGTAGCACTGGAACCTGTCGACCAACAAAAGGCCGAGTTCTTTTTACAAAGGCGCGAGTTAGGTGCCATTAATGTGGGCGGGCAAGGCACTATCACCGTAGACGGTGAGGTATTTACTCTGGAGAGCAAAGAGGCGCTTTATATCGGCCAGGGCGCTCGCGAAGTTATATTTGCCAGTACCGATGCCAGCAGGCCTGCCAAGTTTTATATGAACTCGGCGCCGGCGCATCATGCCTACCCGCATAAAAAAGTGGGCATGAGCGATGCCAAGGTTTTGGAGATGGGCTCAAGCGATACCTGTAATGAGCGGCGCATCAATCAATTGTTAATCAATGGCGTGGTAGAAACCTGTCAGCTGCAAATGGGCATGACCGAATTGCAGCCGGGCAGCATTTGGAACACCATGCCCGTGCACACTCACAGCCGCCGTATGGAAGCCTACTTTTATTTTAATATCCCCGAAGAACAGGCGGTTTGCCACTTTATGGGCCCCGCCCAGGAGACCCGGCATATATGGGTAGGTAACGAGCAGGCAATTGTCTCGCCACCCTGGTCTATGCACTCGGGCGTGGGCACAGCCAACTATACGTTTATCTGGGGTATGGCCGGTGAGAATCTCGATTACACGGATATGGATTTTCACAAGCCTCATACGTTGAAATGATTTTCCTCGAATCAGTAAGGCAATAAGAGAAAGGCTA
>DATBNH010000444.1:0-8936 GCA_036554405.1 Cellvibrionaceae bacterium
TTCGATTTTGGCCTTTTCCGCCGCCTCTTTCAGGCGTTGCAGGGCCAGAGGATCGTTGTGAAGATCAATGCCGGTATCTTTTTTGAATTCCGCCGCCAGGTATTCGATCAGGCGCATATCGAAATCTTCACCACCCAAGAAGGTGTCACCGTTGGTGGAGAGCACTTCAAACTGATGCTCGCCATCAACGTCGGCAATTTCAATAATGGAAATATCGAAAGTACCACCACCTAAGTCATAAACCGCGATAGTGCGATCACCCTCGGCTTTGTCCATGCCATAGGCAAGCGCCGCCGCCGTGGGCTCATTGATAATACGCTTCACATCGAGACCGGCAATTTTACCGGCGTCTTTGGTGGCCTGACGCTGAGAATCATTAAAGTAAGCCGGTACGGTGATAACCGCCTCGGTTACCGCTTCGCCCAGGTACTCCTCGGCGGTTCTTTTCATCTTCTTCAGCACTTCGGCAGAAATTTGTGGCGGCGCTTTTTTGTCACCCTTCACTTCTACCCAGGCATCGCCGTTGTCAGCGGCAACAATTTTGTAAGGCACCATAGAGATGTCTTTTTGTACCACATCATCTTTAAATTTGCGGCCAATCAACCGCTTTACCGCGTACAGGGTATTGTGCGGATTGGTCACCGCCTGGCGCTTGGCGCTCTGCCCCACCAGAATTTCATCGTCATTGGTAAACGCCACAATAGACGGCGTGGTGCGATCACCTTCAGAGTTTTCGATGACTTTGGCCTTGTTGCCTTCGAGAATGGACACACAAGAGTTGGTGGTACCCAGATCGATGCCGATTATCTTACCCATAAAAATCTCCTTAAATCTTAAGTGGTTTGCTCGCCGCTCGGCTGTCGTCAGCAACGACTTTCAAAACAGCGCGCTAATATTTGGAGTTGCGGGCCAAGCCCTGCAATATTTCAGTCGTTACAGGCTATATGGGCCCGCAGCGCGTTATTTCAAGACCAAAACCTTACATACTGTAGTGTTTTTATACTCAGGCCTTGGAGACCACCACCATAGCCGGACGCACCAGGCGCCCGTGCAAGGTGTAGCCTTTCTGGAACACATCAATCACCGTGTTGGGCTCCACATCCGGGCTATCGACCATAGTCATGGCCTGATGCAGCTGCGGATCGAAAGGTTCGCCATGGGGGTTCACCACTTCTACCTTGTGCCGCGCCAGAGTGTCGGCAAACGACTTCAGCGTCAGCTCAATACCCTCAATAATAGGCTTGAAAGAGGCATCCTCAATATTGATATTGGCCAGCGCGCGCTCCAGGTTATCCACCACGGGCAGAAAGTCGACAATCAGCTTTTCCTGACCGAATTTGTGGGCTTTCTCCACATCTTGCTCGGCGCGACGACGAACGTTTTGCAGCTCGGCCTGGGCTCGAAGGGAGTTTTCCTGAGCGGTGGTCAGATCCTGCAGCAGCTTTTCGCGCTCGGCCTCCCATCCACCAGCCTCGGCAGCCTGCTCGGAGGCGGCGGCACCCTGGCCAGATTGGTCAATGTCGGCTTCGCCGTCCCATTCGGGGGTCTGTGTGTTTTCTTGATCGCTCACCTTGGTCTCCATCAGTGACAATTTACTTAACCTCCGCCCAATATGGGGCTGCTCTGTCAGGTTTCAAGGCCTCCATGTCGCCGACGCCATCCAACCACATAACAGCGACTTAAATGCCACTGGCAGAACCTGCTATTTTACTGTATAAATAACCAGACTTCATTTTTCGGAGGTGTCTATGCTGACGCATCTGTCTATTCACAACTTCACCCTTGTCGATCACCTCGATCTCGATCTAAAACCCGGTATGACAGTGATTACCGGTGAAACCGGTGCCGGCAAGTCCATCGTCCTGGATGCATTGGGGCAAACCCTGGGCGATCGCGCCGATGCCACCCGGGTGCGCCACGGCGCCGACCGCGCCGACATTACCGCTAATTTCGATATCAACGCACTGGTAGAAGCTCAGGCATGGCTGGCCGAGCAAGAACTGACTCAGCAAGAAGCCCCCCATGAGTGCCTGCTGCGCCGAATGATTACTGCCGAGGGCCGCTCCAAAGCTTTTATTAACGGTCAGCCGGTGACACTGGCGCAGTTGCGCACCCTCGGTGAAATGCTGATGGATATTCACAGCCAGCACGAGCACCAATCGTTATTGCAACGCGACAATCACCACCGTTTGCTCGATGAATTTGCCGGCGCTCGCGAGCTGGCCGCCCACACTCACACTGCCTGGAAACGCTGGCAGCTGGCCGAGCAGCAGTGGCAACACTTTCGCGATAACGCCGAAGAAGTCAGCGCCCGCTATCAGCTGCTGCGCTATCAAGTTGAGGAGCTGGATCAACTGGCCCTGGCTGAGGGCGAAATTGACACACTGGAAGCCGAGCAGCGCCAGCTCACCAACGCCGAGGGCATTTTGCACAGCAGTGATCAGCTGCTGGCCCTGTGCGACGACGACGAGCAGGGGCTCAACACCCGCTTGCATCAAGCGCTACAGCTGTTGCGACACATGGAAATCAAGCCCTCGGCACTGACGACTGTTGAGGAATTACTCACCAGTGCGCAGATTCAGGTAGAGGAAGCGGGGCGCGAACTCACCCGGCACCTGGATACCTTCGAGCTGGACCCAGAGCGATTGCAGCAGGTCGAGGAGCGGCTATCGAGCATTTACGATATTGCCCGCAAGCAGCGGGTACGCCCGGAGGAGCTCTCGGCACTGCACCAGAGCCTGGCCGCTGAAATGACCGAACTCGACGGCGGGGAAGCACGCCTCAATGAACTGGCAGAGGAGTGTCGTGAGGCGGAAGCCAGATTCCGGGAGCTGGCGGGGAATCTGTCGAAAAAACGCCAAAGCGCCAGCGTGCGCTTTGCCAAAGGGGTCAATGCATATTTGGCCGAACTGTCGATGGAGCATGCGCGCCTCAGCGTGCAATTAACCGACCTTGGCGCCAAACCCGGTGCCCGTGGCCTTGAAGAGGTAGAGCTGCTGATTAGCACCAACCCCGGTCAACCACCGCTGCCACTGGCTAAAGTAGCCTCGGGCGGCGAGCTGTCACGGGTAAGCCTGGCCATTAATGTGGTCGCCGCCGAAAACAGTACTATTCCCAGCCTGTTGTTTGATGAAGTCGATGCCGGTATCGGCGGCGCCACCGCCAGTCGGGTCGGCGCCCTGCTCGGCACCCTCGCCCGAAAAGCCCAGATTCTGTGCGTTACTCACTTGGCCCAGGTGGCCAGCTGCGGCAATCAGCATCTGCGAGTAGAGAAAACCGGCACCAGCAAACAGGTGTCGACCTCACTGGTGGCGCTCGAAGGTGAGCGCAAAATAGAGGAAATAGCGCGCATGCTGGGCGGCATGAAAGTAACTGAGCAATCCCTCGCCCACGCCCGTGAAATACTGTCGGCGGAGGCGGGATAGCGCCCGTTATGGGGGCATTCAGGGCTGCTTTTTAGGAGTAACGTAGAGCACTAACGAGTGATCGGCCAGGTTGTAACCGTGAGCTTCAGCGATCTTTCTTTGCAAGTGCTCAATTTCCTCGTTGTGGAACTCAATGACTTTGCCAGTGTCCAGACACACCATGTGATCGTGATGCTCACCGCGCGCGATTTCAAACACCGAATGACCACCATCGAAGTTGTGTCGCACTACCAGGCCTGCGCTTTCAAATTGGGTTAATACCCGATAGACCGTAGCCAGCCCCACGTCGTCACCCGCTTCCATCAGTGCCTTGTAGACATCTTCAGCGCTCATGTGGTGGTCTTCGGACGACTCGAGCATCTGAAGAATTTTTACCCGGGGTAAGGTGACTTTTAGCCCAGCCTTGCGTAATTCCTGGTTTTCGTCAGCCATTTTTGGTCCAGCCCTTCTCAGTGTTCGTTATGATCGGGTATTATCACCCATTAAATTTGATCAGTGGAACCCCTGTAATGAAAATAAGCAAGATCCCGTTGTTAGTATTGTGTAGTCTGTTGTTTCTGGGGGGATGTCAGTATTTTCAATTTCCCGGTGTTCACAAGATTAATATTCAGCAAGGTCATATTATTACCCAAGACATTATCGAGCAGCTTGAGCCCGGAATGAACAAGCGCCAAGTGCGTTTTGTACTGGGTACGCCACTGGCCGAAGACCTGTTTACCGACAATCGCTGGAACTACTACTACAGCCTGCGCATGGGTGATGGCCGTTTTTATAAGCGCTCACTGGTTGCTCATTTCGATGGCGATATTTTCACCCATTATACCGGTGAGAACCTGCCAGAGCTGAGCGATGAAGACAGTGCTGATGGAACCGAGCCCGAGGCACCATTGCCCACCAACGACTGATACCTCAATAGCTTCGCCAAGTCATTCGCCTTCGCGCTTGGCTTTTTCAGCGCGCTTACGCCTGACTTCTTTGGGGTCTGCGGTCAAGGGGCGGTAGATTTCAACCCGATCCCCAGCCTGTAACCGATGCTCCCGCGCCGGTTTCAGCCCCTTGGTGCCAAGTGCCTGTCCAAAAATACCCATTTTCGCAGTGGCGATATCAATATCCGCAAAGACTTTGTCTAGCCCTGAGCGCTCGGCGGCCTCATAGGCGGTAGTGCCCGGCTCCACCAACAGTTCGACGATTTTTTGCTTATCGGGCAAAGCGTAAGCCACTTCTACTGTAATTAATTCTGTATCAGACATATCAATCTTCTCGGTATAACTGTTGGGCTCGACGACACAAAGCGTCCACCTGGGCGCCGGCCATATGCTCAAACACCTTTCCCGCCATCATACCCAGCAGGGGGTTATTAAAAGCAAAATCCAACTCCAGACTTACCTTGCAGCCGGCATCAGCCAAAGACTCAAAACGCCACTGCCCGTGAAACTTTTTAAAAGGCCCATCGACCAGATCCAGGGTCATGGCGTGAGGCGGTGACAACTGATTGCGGGTAACAAAACTCTGCCGACTGCCAGCCATCCCCAGTGTTAATCGCGCCTCCAGCCAATCTGGACCTCTGTCGAGAATCACCGCCTCGTAACAGCCATCCATATATTCCGGATAGGCTTCTATATCATTAACCAGCGAGAACATCTGTTCACAACTGAAATTCACCAGCGCCGAGCGCTGAATATGCTTACTCAATCTGTTACCCCGCAAACTTACCGTATATACCCAAAACAAACACTACCAGTAATAACACCGGGGTAATGAAACGCACCAGCCAGAACCAGCGACTGAACATCGCCGAAGAATCGAGCCGCAACTCACGCCTCAAGGGACGCTGTTTCATAAACCAGCCCACATAAATGGCCATTAGCAAACCACCCAGCGGTAACAGCACACTGGCGCTGATAAAATCGATCAGCTCGAACACTGTCATTCCCAGCAGTGGCTTAATACCCGCCCAATCATTAAAGGACACCACCGTGCCCAAACCCAGCAGCCAAGCGCAACTGGTAATAGACAAAGAGGCACTCAAACGATGAAAACCAAAGCGCTCAGTTAAGTAAGCCACGGCCGGCTCCAACAAAGAGATAGCCGAGCTTAGCGCCGCCACCGCCACCAACATAAAAAAGACCGTGCCAAACAAACTGCCCATAGGCATAGCACCGAACACTACCGGAAGACTGATAAACATCAACCCCGGCCCGTCACCTGGCTCTATGCCAGGGGTGGCAAACACGATGGGAAAGATTACCATTCCCGCCACTAGCGCCACTAGGGTATCGAGCAGCCCTACTGTAAACACGGTTTTAACAATAGAGGTGTTATGAGGCATGTAGGAGCCGTAGGCCATAATAGCGCCCATACCCAAACTCAGGGTAAAAAAAGCGTGGGCAAGCGCCAGTTGCAAACCTGCCAATGACAGCTGCTCAAACTTAAAACTAAATAAAAACCGCGCACCGGCGGCAAAATGCCCTAGATAAGCTGAATAGGCCAGCAGTATCAGCAACAACACAAATAACAGTGGCATAAGAATACGCACTGTTGTCTCCAGCCCGCGTTTAACACCGAGAGCAATCACCGCCATGGTGACCAGCAAAATCAGTGTTTGCCACCGCACGAGTGTGCTTTTTGAGGCCAGCAGCCCATCGAAGGCCTGTCCCGCGGCGGCACCATCGAGCCCGGCAAAGCCACCTGAGGCAGCGGTTTTTATATACTCCAGAGTCCAGCCGGCGATGACGCTGTAGTAAGACAAAATCAGAAAACCCGCTGCCACCCCAAACCAGCCGATAAGGCCCCACGCGGGGTGACTGCCCGACTCGCGGGCCACCTCGCGCATGGCAATAATCGGGCTGGCGCGTCCGCGCCGCCCCAGCAGCACCTCGGCAATCATTACCGGCAAACCGATCAGACAAATGCACAACAAGTACATCAAAACAAAGGCGCCACCACCGTTTTCACCGGCAATGTAAGGGAACTTCCAGATATTACCAAGGCCCACGGCGGACCCGGTGGCAGCCAGAATAAAGGTACCCCGTCGACCCCAAATGGCATGCTGCTTAACTCTTATCACAGAGTACTCCCACGCTATGACGACTAAGGTCGATTGTAACCGGATTGCTCGATCAGCATAAGGGTCCGAGACAGTGCGGGCCCAAAACGCTATAATGCCGCCCTCGCAACTGCTCGGCAAACGGATACTCATGGGTAAGACAAAGAAGAAACAATCCAGCAGCAATACCATTGCATTGAATAAACGCGCCAAGTTTGACTACCACTTGGAAGATCGTATTGAGGCAGGTGTGGCTCTGCTCGGCTGGGAAGTGAAAAGTCTGCGCGCGGGCAAAGGGCAGTTGACCGACAGCTATGTGATCTTCAAAGACGGCGAGGCCTTTTTGTTGGGCACACAAATTACCCCCCTCGCTACCGCTTCGACCCATTATGTTACCGACCCAACGCGCACTCGCAAACTCTTGCTGCACCGCCGAGAACTGTCTCGCCTGCAGCAAGCCGCCGAGCAAAAAGGCTACACGGTGGTAGCCACAGCGCTCTATTGGAAAGGCCATTTGGTCAAGTGTGAGGTAGCCCTTGGCAAAGGCAAGCAAGAGCACGATAAACGCCAGACCGAAAAAGAGCGCGAGTGGAACGTTCAGAAGCAGCGGATTATGTCACACGCCCAGCGCTAACCATTCCACCAGGGCCGGTAAGTTTGGCAAGCTCTTATCCAACCCAGACTGAGTTTCTGTTTGCTCGGTATTGCCTATCACCAGACAATCCATTCCCACCGCACAGGCACCGGCCAGATCGCGGCTGGGTGAATCCCCCACCATCAGAGCCGCCGAAGGTTCTACACCAAGGGTGCCAAGAGCACTCATAAAGGGTTCACGGGCGGGCTTGGTAACCCCGTTATCTGACGAAAAATAGCAGGCGCTGAAGCACTCATCCACACCAACACGCTTGAGCTCTTGCAGCCATAAATCCTTGGGCGACCAGATATCCGAGACCAAGGCCAAAGGGTAGTGCGCGGCCAGTTTTTTAATGGCCAGGGCACAGGCCTCGGGCACACGACCACACTCGAACTGGGCAAAACTGGCCGCCAGTGCCTCGGCCTGATGGGCCTCACCGGGTGCCAGCGTTTCTGCCAAAACATCTGCCAGCGCCGGCATGGGAGATGAATCCTGGTAACAACTTTCCAGCCGCTGAAAAACCTGTTGCAAGATGTCGGCGGCACGCCCCACTGGCAGGGTACCACCTAACGATTGCGCACGCCGGGCCACACGTTCGAAATCATCAAAGCGGTCATGACCGAACATAAAGGTGCCGTGCATATCCAGCAGTAATGCTTTATAGGATTGCGCCATAGATTAGCGAAGCGCCTCAACCAGTTCACGCACCATGGGCACCACCACTTGCTCAGCCTTGATGTGGGCGTTGATGTTGGTGTATTGCACCTGCTCGCCCCAGGTTCCCAAGGTTTCACGGCTCTGTAAATCGAGCAGGGTCAGCTCTATGCGGGTGGTATAGTAAGTATCGCGCTGACCATAAAACTCCAGCAGGCCCACATCCAGTACCTCGGCGCTGGCTAGCACCAGATAACGCACCCCCGTGGCCAGGGCATCTTCACGTATGGCGGCTATATCCAATTGACGCCCTTGTATCACCCGATTAATCCCCGGTACAAACCCCGGCTCTCGCTGGGGGTGACCACCATCTTTAAGGGCCGCATAGATAAGCTCACGTATCTGTCCGGTCAGTGCCGGGTCGCCTTCGGCCAGCACCACTGCGTGGGTGGGCGCACTGATTACTACCGGGGGGTCCACCAGAGCCTCTACCTCGGCGGGGCGCGCGGCCAGATCATTCCCGCCTGCCTTGGCAACCACGCCCTGTCCGGCGTCTGCGAAGTCGTTATCCATTACCGCCACCGTATCACCGGCAGACTCTGACACCAGATTGGACGGCTGTAAATTATCTACGCCACCGGCGTCCATGGCGGCAGGGTTTTGCGGCTGGCCGACAACAGCGCCCTCACGCACCTCAACATCAGTGGCCTCTGACTCAACTGCCTCGGTCTGTGCCAGTTCTTCGGCCATGGGAAACGCATCAGTATCCACACTTAACTCAGTATTCTCAGACGACCACAGTGCTGGCCCCCACCACCAGGCGGCACCGGCACCACCAACCACCAGTAACAAGAGTAACAGCGGCCAGCGCCGTGGCTTGGCGGGCTCAGATGCAGCGGGCGGCGCGGCAGTCGCACTGCCCTCACTGGCCTTCAGCGGCTTACCCGTCAGATAGCGCTTGAGGTCGTCCGTCAGCTGATGGCAGGTCTGATAGCGATTAGCCGGGTCTTTTTCGGTCATGCGCGCGAGAATATCCGCCAGCGGCTTGTCCACCTGGGGGTTGAGCTTTTGCACATCCGGCACCGGCTGCTCCACCACTTGCAACATCAGCCCCATGGGGCTCGGGTCGTCAAACGGTGAGGTGCCCACCAGCATTTCGTAGAGCACTATCCCCAGC
>DATBNH010000117.1:0-2189 GCA_036554405.1 Cellvibrionaceae bacterium
TATCGATATGGTAATTTACGCGGCGCTAGTGCTTTTGTGCCGGGCGGATTTGAAAATCGCCATTCCCACCTCGGTGGTGATTATGGCGTTTAACTCAGTCTACGGCGTCGCTATTAAAACCCTTACCGACAGTTGGCAGCCCGGTGTTTATGAAAACTGGTTGGCCGCCGCACCAGTGGTTGCCCTGGGTGCACCGCTCGGGGTATTTATTGTGAGCTTAATAGGCCGCAAACCTACACTGCTGGTGGTGGCCGTGCTCTGTGTGGGGCAATTTATCTGGACCTGTTTTGCCGAGCGCAGCGCCATGGGCCCGTGGGGTATTTTGGCCGCTATCGCCGCCGTAGGCGCCTGCTTACTGGGCTTTGAAAAACTTCGCAGCACCGGCATTAAGCTGGTGGATAAAAATCTGCAACGGCTGGAGCTGTTGCGCAAACACCAACAGGAACAAAAAAACCATGAGTCATAACCGCTTACATCCATGCATGCTGCTGCTTTTCACCCTGGTACCGGTATTGGTCAGTGCCGAACCACGCGCACTACTGGATGACGAGTTGAGCCAGTGGCGTACCTATTTGGGCTACCCCAATGATGAAACCCAAGTACCCGATGTACCTCGCAACAGGGACGGCAGCTATGCCGAGCCTGTGGGTTACGATACCGATCCGCTTAAGGTATTCACCACTTTCCAACAAGACGGTGAAACTATTTTGCAAGTCAGCGGCGAAATTTACGGCGGTATTTTTACCCGTGAAGCATTCAGCAACTACCGGTTGAAACTGGACATTAAATGGGGCGAGAAAAAATGGCAGCCACGGCTAGAGCTGCCCATGGATACAGGTATTTTATACCACGGCACCGGCGAACACGGCGTGGATTACTGGCGTGCCTGGCCATTGTCGCAGGAATTTCAAATTATCGAGCACGGCGTAGAAGGCAACACCGGCGACTGGTGGAAAATCGCTCACGCTCAGATTGATATTCGCTGCGCGCGCGACAATGATCAACAGCCCTATCGCTATCACCCCGAAAACCCGGTGAAAACTTTCGGTGGCAATGACGGCGTCGACATTACCTGTCGCGCCAGCGAAAATCACGAAAAACCCCACGGTCAGTGGAACACCCTGGAGCTGATAGTATTTGAAGATAAGAGCCTGCATATCGTTAACGGTAAAGTAGTGATGGCCCTAGCCAACTCTTCCTATCCCGATGGCGATACTATTAAGCCGCTGACCTCTGGCAGCATTGTGCTGCAAAGCGAAGCGGGTGAGGCATTTTATCGTCGCATCACCATTGAACCGCTGGAGCAGAGGCCTGCTGCCTATAGTGGCTATTTTTAGCAAGTCACTATAGGCCGCCAGTGCATCATTCTGTTGTGGCCGCAAAAAATTCCTTGATTCTGGGTTAGTGTTTTGGCGCTTAGAACCATAGCCAAAAGCCCAACATACCCAATACCAGCACCGCGGCTGCACTTACCAGCAGAGCGTCGACAGGCATTTTTGTCGCGGCTGCAGAAGGCGCTCCTGGCTGCTCTTGTGAGCTCTTACCAAGACTGCGAAAAAGACGTAACAACTGGTTATGAGTATCGCTGTCAAATTGATAGGGGTCAAAACGCTTGTGGCCCCGGCTTTCCAGCAGACTTTTGACCGCATCGCTGACGGGGATATATTTCATTGACCAGTCAGAAAACTGCCGCTCGGTAACCGGTGCCTGATGCACAATACGAAAGTCCTTATGCCGAGTATCGCCCTTGAGCTTGTCCACCAGTTTGAGCACTACCTGTTGTTCTCCCTCCAGGCATTGAAAGAAGCAACCGTCACCATAGTAGAGCACCCCGCCGATACTCAGCCTGGGGTTATTAGTCCGCGACTGTTGTAAAATTCTTGCGACCACTGGCTCCACGCCCGCCGCCGCAGGACTTGGCTTAAAATTAGCCCGGCTGATGTAAACCAGTTGCATAAGTGATGACATAGCAATAATCTCCAAACAGGCTATTTACGTCTGACAATAAATTTCAGCTCTCCCGGAAAGCTTTTTATACACTTCTTAACCCAGCCTGTTATGCTCTCGCGCTTGAAGCTTGCCCCGGAATCTATCAAAGTAACCCAGACACTCGGCTGCGCGCCCGTAATAAAAAGGAAGGCTTAAATGAAGGCACGTACTAATCACCAATTGCTGGAAGCCAACAAAGC
>DATBNH010000456.1:0-1833 GCA_036554405.1 Cellvibrionaceae bacterium
CCCGAGCCGATATCAGTTACAGCAATTATAGTGCTGTTGAGCCGGGAAGCTGGCAAGCGTGGTTGGGCTCGCCCAGTTTGAGTTTGGCTGTCGAACGCACCGAACTCAGCGATGAGCGAACGGCGGCTGACTTTGCCGAGCAGGATATGCTCTCTGAAAGTGTCTCCCTAAGTGCCAATTTTTCCGCCAGCGCTTGGCAATGGAGCGCCGGTTACAGCTATCAAACCTTCGATGATTTTACCGATGTTCAAAGCGATAGCCGCATTCGCGCGCTTTATGCCAACGCCAGCATTCGACTTGGCAGTCGTCTTAGTTTGCAGCCGGGCTGGCAGCGCCAACGGTTGGAAAATCTGGATTACCAAGCAGTGTCTTACAACACCATTATCAGTCTATCCAGCAGTTTTGTGCTGTTACCAGAGAGACTTACCGGGCAGTTAAGTATTAACAATAGTGACAATCAGGCACTTAACGATCCTTTTTATCAGCAAGACAACCGCAACCAATACCTGGCTGCCGAACTACTCTGGCATGCCAAAAAGTCCAAAGCCAATCGGTTGGGGTTGGATATCTCTTTGAGCGTGAGTAATCAGGATTACCGCGACCGCCTGTTTGGCGAAAACAACAATGACAGCTATCAGGTGTTTCTTACCCTCAGAACCACCTTGCCCACACAACTTTCAGGAGGTGCGCAATGATCTCTCGGCGCCGATTTAACATCATCAGGATTCTAGCCATGGCCGTAGTGACCAGTATCAGTGGCGGCGTTTACGCCAACATCGAGGCGCTCTGTGAGCCCGGGTATGCATGCCAGGTATCGGGCAGTGCCGTGGTGGGGCAGGCGACCACGGTAAGGGTTACCTGGCGCGGTAGTGTCAGTCCTACCGCTGGGGCCGTTGTTACGGTGAGCTCCAATGGCGGCATGCTGCTGGCCGGTAGTCAGACACTGCAAACAATCACCAGAGGGTTAACTCGGGAGGTTAATACGCCCAGCAGCTCGCCCACGGCGCCCTTTCAAATTCAGGAAAATCTCCCTTTATCCGCTAGCTTGACCCAGCAAGCGGGTAATCTGGGTGCGACTCAGCTGATATTCCGGCGGCAATTCTCGGTGCCCGGTACGCCTCTTAAACAGGGGCAGGTAATCATTAATCTAATGCCGGCGCCAATAGTGGAGCCTGAGCCCATGCCAACCCCAGAGCCCGAACCCATTCCGGAGCCAGAACCTACACCCGGACCAACGCCAGGACCTACACCCGGACCAACGCCAGAACCTACACCGGAACCCGAACCCACCCCAAACCCTGGGCCAAGACCAGTGCCGGAACCAACACCAGAGCCAGCCCCGCGGCCAATCGATAGCGCGGTGGATATTCAGCAGATGACGTTGCGTTTTGACAGTGGCGAGCAAACCCGCGTGCTTACACCCGGTGAGCCTTTGGCGGCGCATTTATCCATGCGCTACCAGCGCGCAGGGCTGTTGCGCGCCCGCTGGGAGTTGGCCACGCCTGCCAGTACCACAGGCGAGCCAGTATTTGTGCCCCTGCGTCAAGTGCAGCAATATCTGGGTGCCGGGCAAGAAATACTGTTGCAGAGCCCGACGCTGCCCAGCGACAGCAAAGGACTCTATCTGCTGCGGTTTGTGGTACTGCAACCGGCCGGTATCGAGCAACCGCTAACCATTCAGTATATGGTCGGCGGAAGTGCCAATCAGGCACCGGTTGCGGTGCGGGTTATGCGCCAGCGCCAGCCCGCCGCCAATGCCCTGCTCGGAGTGGCAACCCGCTTTGAGTGGCAGCCTTTAACCGGTGTACACGCCTATCAGCTTGAACTCTACGA
>DATBNH010000458.1:0-1581 GCA_036554405.1 Cellvibrionaceae bacterium
ATAAATTCGCGCTGATTGAATCGCGCTAGGCGCGACTCCAAGTCGGCTTTATCCCAACCGAGTTTTTGCGCCAGTTCTGCCCAGCGATCAGGCGCGTTTAGCAACACTTGAGGGTTCGCCCAAATAGATTCCACCGGGGTGCTGACCGCCAGTGGCTCGCCGTTTCTGTCGGTAATAACCCCGCGCCAGGCGCTAATGGGTTCTGTGCGCAAAGTGCGGGCATTCCCCTGTCCTTGCAAAAATTCGAATCCGCGGTCGGCATCGGGCAGCACTTGCAGGGAAGCGATTCGCCAAATTAAAAGCGCAGCAAGCAGCATCATGGCTAACACCACGATAATAATTCGCCAAACTGCCGGACGAATAGACTGCACTTAGCGCTCCTTGTTGACTAAAATTATGTGTTCCGAGCCCGGCACATGCATGTCGAGCGATGTTTGAGCTTCGCGCTCGACCCGCACGTAAGACGCCCAGGTGCTCTGTTCTAGCAGATACTGCCCCCATTGCACGTCCAGCTCGGCGGACTCGCGTTTTAATATTTCCAACTTGCCGATGCGCTCGCGCACATCCTGGGTTACGCCAACCACTAACAGTGCCGACAACACCACCAGCGCCCAGACAATAATGACCGCACCTAACAAACCGCGGTTAATTGATCGGGCCATATATCAGGCCACCTTCTCGGCCACACGCATTACCGCACTGCGTGCGCGCACATTGCGCCCCAACTCTTCAGCGCCGACCTTCTGCGCTTTGGTACAATTTTTCAGGCGCTTGTTTAGCGCTTCATCGCGCACCGGCACGCCACGGGGAATAGGGTCGCCTTTTTCCTGGCGACGTATAAACCGTTTCACCAGCCGATCCTCCAGCGAGTGAAAACTGATCACCACCAGCCGGCCACCGATCGCCAGTACATCCAATGACTGCTGCAATACCGCTTCCAGGTCAGTCAACTCATTGTTGATAAAAATACGAATACCCTGAAACGCCCGCGTCGCTGGGTGCTTGCCTTTCTCCCAGGCAGGGTTGGCCTCTTTAATAATTTCCGCTAATCGCGCAGTACGCATAATCGGCGACTTGCTGCGCTCAGCGATAACCGCACGCGCCATACGCCGGGCAAAGCGCTCCTCGCCATACTCTTTCAGTACTCGAATTATTTCTGTCTCATCAGCACTATTGATCCACTCGGCGGCACTGATGCCACGGGATTGATCCATGCGCATATCCAGCGGGCCATCGTGCAAAAAACTAAAACCTCGCTCCGGCTGATCCAACTGAGGTGACGACACCCCCAAATCCAGCAAGATGCCGCTCACTTTGCCGCTTAAACCGCGCGCCTCCACCAGAGAGGCCAAGTCGGCAAAACTGGTGTGCTTAATAGCAAAACGTGGCTCTTGCCCAAAACGCCGCGCGGCCTCGTCTATAGCCGTTAAGTCTTTATCGATAGCCAGTAACTCACCCTGGCTATCCAGGCGCTCAAGAATGCGGGCGCTGTGTCCACCACGACCAAAGGTGCCATCCACGTAGAAACCGGATGAATCCTGCACCAGCGCGTCAACCGCCTCTTCCAGAAGCACCGTAATG
>DATBNH010000474.1:0-3158 GCA_036554405.1 Cellvibrionaceae bacterium
TAACGCAACACTATAGACATTTTTGAGTTCGCAAGCCCGAGCGTGGTCTACGTCAACCGTTATCAGCTGGTGCGTGATCGCCGCTCGCTTGATATCTTATCGGTTCCTCGCGGTGCGGGCACCGGCTTTGTCTGGAGCGAAAAAGGCTATATTGTCACCAACTTCCATGTGGTTGAAGGCGCGCGACAAGTGTCCATTACCCTGCCCGATCAGACTCAATGGCCAGCCACCGTGGTGGGGCTTGCTCCCGACAAAGACCTGGCGGTACTGCATATCGACGCACCCAAAGATCAATTGCGCGCTCTGCCCCTGGGCGACTCCGACTCGCTTTCAGTGGGTCGTAAAGTATTGGCCATAGGTAACCCCTTTGGCCTGGATGCAACACTGACCACAGGCGTGGTCAGTGCGCTCGGCCGTGAAATTGAAACGCCCAATCAACGCAAAATTCGCAACGTCATCCAAACTGATGCCGCCATCAACCCAGGCAATTCCGGCGGCCCACTGCTTAATTCTCAGGGCCAGCTGATTGGTGTTAACACCATGATTTACAGCCCCAGCGGCGCCAGTGCAGGTATCGGTTTTGCCATTCCGGTAAATATTGTCAAACAGATTGTGCCCGAGCTAATTGAGTATGGCCGCCTGGTGCGCCCGGTGTTTGGCGTTGAGCTGGCACCGGCCCACTGGGCCCAGCGCGCTGGTATTGAAGGAGTAGCTCTGCTGCATGTGACTCCAGGGCTACCCGCTCAAAAAGCCGGCCTGATTGGTGCCAGGCGCGGCGCTTGGGGTACCATTGAGCTGGGGGACATTATCCTGTCTATTGAGGATACCCCCACCCGCAATCGCGATGAATTTTTAACAGTGCTCGAAGCACATAAACCCGGAGATGTATTGGCGGTGACTTTTGTACGTATGGGGAAAATTCAACAAACCCGCGTGACTCTGGCTGAGCCACAGCACTGATGCAGCCAAGCAGGCTCTATCTGTGTCAGTGGGAGGATGTTGCCGAGGGTAGCTGTCGCGGTTTTCGCCTGCAGGCAGAGGCATCCAGCCTTAACCTTCTAGCCGTTAAAAAACAGGGTGTCTTGTACGTCTATGAAAATCTCTGTCCTCACGCCTGGATACCACTGGAGTGGGTCGAGCACCAGTTTCTTAACGCTGACAACAGTCTGATTCAGTGTGCCAACCACGGCGCCCTGTTTACTATCGAGCAGGGTCGTTGTATCGCCGGCCCCTGTGCTGGACAAGCTCTTACCGCCATTGCCACTGAGCGCCAACAGCAGGCTGTGTATGCCTTGCTGCCAGCCAATTCGGTCTAGGGGCGCTCCGCCAAATGCCCGGCATATAGCCTTTCAGTCTGCAAACCATGCCCGCTATCTCTAAACGGTTTAAGCATTCGTACACATTCATTGGACTTTTCACCTGCTCAGGCGATACTTACAGTACTGATGTTGCTTAACTCCCTTCATCGGTCGTCCCAGCACAGGGCTCAATGAATCTTTCCTTTTACGTTACTCCTAGAATGGTCTTTCCGGCGCTTATCAAGCGCCGATTTTTTGTGCCTGACACCAGGGTCTGTTGACGTTTACAGCGAAAAATTCGATAAGCTATAATTACCACCGGCAAGATTACAATAAAGCCAACACCATCGGAGCGTAGCGCAGTCTGGTAGCGCACCTCGTTCGGGACGAGGGGGTCGGAGGTTCGAATCCTCTCGCTCCGACCACATGTTTGTACCTGAGTACTGTTTTATGGCCAAGCTCACCTGTGATTTTATCCCCAGAGCACGGGCCAATTGGCTGTGTACGCGCTGCGATGTGCGCTACTGCGACACCTGTATTCCCGATGGCAGCAACCCCCTGTGGGGCAAAGATGGACCGCGCTGCGTGCTCTGTCATTCAGAGCTGATTAATGTGGACGACCCCGCTATTGCCGGCCCTTTCTGGCACAAGCTACCCTATTTTTTCGCCTATCCCCTGCATATTAATGCGTTGCTGATTATCCTTTTGGGTGCCGGCGGGGTGTGGCTGCTGGGCAATGATTTACCGGCACTGATCTACTTATTTTTCTGGTCGATTATGACAGTGAAATATTTCTTCGCGGTGATATCCGAGCGAGCCCGTGGCAAACGCTCACCGCCGAGTCTGCTGGAAATCATCAAAAGCGATAACCACTACCTTTTTATTCAAGCCATATTGTTACATCTGGCCCTGGTGGCACTGGTCGCAGCTGCGGCTTTGCTCACGGCGAAATATTCAATTCCCCACCCCTTCTGGGTGATAGTGGGGCTCAGTGTCCTTATCGCCTTCGCCTATCCGGCGATGATTATGCTTTTGGCAGTGACCAAATCATTATGGCAAACCTTGAGCCTGGGCAATCTTGCCGGGGTTATTGGTGCCATTGGCGTTTACTATTTCTTGTTGTGGGGCTTTTTAATCCTTATCGGCCTGGTTTCATACTGTGCCAGCCTGTGGCTTTTCCCACTGGTGCCAGAAGCTTACCTTTTGCCTGCCAGTGTTGCCCTGAATAGCTACTTCTCTTTTGTCACCTACGCGTTGATGGGTTATGCCCTGTTTCAGTACAGCGACGATATTGGGCTTAACAGAGACGGTGATACCGAGGAGCATATGGAGGAAAGCGCTTTTCGGCGGGCTCAAGCGCTAGGTGCTATTACCGTTTTAACCAAAAAAGGAGATTTTGATCGCGCCCGGCAGACAATGCGTGAACTGCTGGATATCTGCCGCGATGAGCCTGAATTGCATCAGCAATATCACCACCTATTACTAGAGCTGGCCGATGATAAAGCTATTATGCGTCACACCGACTATTTTGCCAGCTTACTGATTAAGCATAAGCGCAGCAAAGAAGCTGCCCACCTGGTACTGGATACACACCAACGTCTGCCGGATTATCGGCCGCAACAATTATCATTAGTGCTGCAACTTGCCCCCCTGCTCAAATCGGGCAAACACCACCGTACCCTGGCGGCTTTAATAAGCAACGCCCATAAAACCCACAAAGCCGATCCAGACCTGTGCGCAGCCTACCTACTGCTGGCAGAAACCCTGGCCGGGCCGTTGCAACAACCCGATAAAGCCCGCCAGTTAGTGCTGTTTATGCTGAAGCAATACAGTGCTATGCCAGAGCGACGTCAGTATGAA
>DATBNH010000501.1:0-7802 GCA_036554405.1 Cellvibrionaceae bacterium
AAAGGCGTAGTCCCCGGCCAGTTGGGTGAGCAGTACGGTGGTGGTGTAGCGCGAGCGCTCTACCACCTGAATATGGATTTGCCGGGGGTTGTCGTCGGCACCCAGGGCAAAATGCCACGCATCGCCGGTGCCGGGCATTAGCTTGCACAGGCGGGCGTAGTTGGCCTCGCACTCAGCTTGCTGCCTAGGCAGGTCGACTTTATAGCGGGTTTTTACCATGGTGGTACCTTGTTTAACAGTAACGGGCTTACAGTCTGATCAGTTTAAGTCTCAGCCAGCCGGGGAAATTAGTCAATCGCCGCGCGCAATCTTGGGCGATTTAGTTGCAGCCACTGCAGGGCTATAAGCGCGGCGGCGTTGTTTAAGCGCCCTCTGTAAAGGTTGGCAAATACCTCTTCGGAGGGGACGATATGCACTTTAATATCCTCGTGCTCTTCATCCAGGCCGTGAATGCCGCCGGCCTGGCTTAAATCGGCCAGAGCGCAGACCACATGGGTCAGCTCGTTGCAGGCGCCGGGGCTGGGGTAGTATTGGCAGATATACTCGATAGAACTGGCCTCTACCCCGGCCTCTTCGAGTAGTTCACGGCGGGCCACGTCCTCGGGGGTTTCGCCTGGCTCAATCATGCCCGCGACCACTTCCATACACCAGGGGCCTTGGGCATTGTCTAGCGCCCCCACCCGAAACTGCTCCACCAGCCCCACCACATCCAGTACCGGGTCATACAGGCCCACCACCACAGCGGGGCCGCGTACAAACAACTCGCGGCCCATCGGCTCACTCCAACCGCCATCAAACAGCCGGTGGCGCAGGGTGAGCTTTTCGGCGTGAAAAAAGCCCTGATACAGAGTTTCCCGCTTGATGATGTCCACATCATTTTTTGAGAATTGCGAAAATTTAATATTGTTCATTGGCGGTGAGTTCGCTCTGTAGATGGTAACGTCACTGGCTAAGTTGAGCATGTCTGAAATATAGTAAATATATCATCGGCCGGATTTCCCTATTATGCCTGATCATCCCGTGGGCATCATTAGACGCGAGATTATTGTTGGATTGCGCCTTGTGTCGGATGAGCCTGTTCGTGTTACTCACAGGCTCATCCGACAACTCTGCCCAGATTATACTTTGTGGTAAATCTCCGCACCGGCTTCGCGAAATTCCCGCGCTTTTTCTTGCATCTCGGCTTCTACGTCAATCATCCTCACCACCTCTTCATCGCCAATGGCGGAAATATCGGTACCGTGCTGGGCAGCGTAATCGCGCACTTCTTGGGTGATTTTCATGGAGCAGAATTTGGGGCCGCACATGGAGCAAAAGTGCGCGACCTTGGCGGAGTCCTTGGGCAGGGTTTCGTCGTGGTAGCTGCGCGCGGTGTCGGGGTCTAACCCCAAATTAAATTGATCATCCCAACGGAATTCAAAACGCGCTTTTGACAGGGCATTATCGCGCAGCTGCGCACCGGGGTGGCCCTTGGCCAAGTCAGCGGCGTGAGCGGCAATTTTATAGGTGATAATGCCTTCTTTTACATCATCCTTATTGGGCAGGCCCAAATGCTCTTTGGGGGTAACGTAGCAGAGCATGGCGCAGCCGTACCAGCCGATCATGGCGGCACCGATGCCCGAGGTAATGTGGTCGTAACCGGGGGCAATATCGGTGGTTAAGGGGCCGAGGGTATAAAACGGCGCCTCGTCGCACACTTGCAATTGCTTTTCCATATTCTCTTTAATCAGGTGCATGGGCACGTGGCCGGGGCCTTCAATCATGCATTGCACATCGTGCTTCCAGGCAATTTTGGTCAACTCGCCCAGGGTTTCCAGTTCGCCAAATTGCGCTTCGTCATTGGCGTCGGCAATGGAGCCGGGGCGCAGACCATCGCCCAGGGAAAAGCTCACATCGTAAGCCTTCATGATTTCGCAAATATCTTCAAAGTGAGTGTATAGAAAGCTCTCTTTATGATGCGCCAAACACCACTTGGCCATAATAGAACCGCCGCGCGAGACAATACCGGTAACACGCTTGGCGGTAAGCGGCACGTAGCGCAGCAGTACACCGGCGTGAATGGTGAAATAGTCCACACCCTGCTCGGCTTGTTCAATCAAAGTATCGCGGAAGATTTCCCAAGTGAGGTCTTCGGCCACGCCGTCGACTTTTTCCAGAGCCTGGTAAATAGGCACGGTGCCAATGGGCACGTGAGAGTTGCGAATAATCCACTCGCGGGTTTCGTGTATGTTTTTGCCGGTGGACAAATCCATAATGGTGTCAGCGCCCCAGCGGGTACCCCAAGTGAGTTTTTCCACTTCTTCTTCAATGGAAGAGCCCAGCGCACTGTTGCCGATATTGCCGTTAATTTTTACCAGAAAGTTGCGGCCAATAATCATAGGCTCCACTTCCGGGTGGTTGATATTAGCGGGGATAATTGCGCGGCCCCGGGCCACCTCACTGCGTACAAATTCCGGGGTGATTTCGTCGGGAATGCTGGCACCAAAGCTCATGCCCGGGTGTTGAAAATCGCCGCGCTCGCGGGCCTGGGCCAGCGCCATATTTTCGCGGATGGCGATATATTCCATCTCGGGGGTAATAATACCCTGTTTGGCGTAGTGCATTTGCGACACGTTTTTGCCCGGCTTGGCGGTGCGCGCCTGGCGCTTGAGGTTAAAGCGCAGGTGCGCGAGTTTGGGGTCGTGCAGGCGCTGGTTGGTAAAATCGGAGTGGCTGCCTTCTAACAGTTCGGTGTCGTCGCGCTCCATAATCCACGGCGTGCGCACCTCGGCCAGGCCTTCGCGCAAATCGATAGTGGCCTTGGGGTCGGTGTAGGGGCCAGAGGTGTCGTACACACGCACCGGAGGGTTTTCTTCACCGCCAAAATCCGTGTGCGTATCAGCTAGAGTAATTTCGCGCATGGGCACTTGAATGTCTGGGCGCGAACCCTCTACGTAAATTTTATGCGAGCCGGTAAAGGGCTGTACTGAGGCTTGATCTACCTGAGCGCTTTCGCTCAGCTTTTTTTCACCAGGAAAGTTTTCGGCGGTGTTGGTAGGAGTCATGGTTATTACCTTTAGGAAAAGTCGTAACAGTTAAGAAAATGCGTAAAAGTGATGCACCGGCCCGGCGCCAGATCCAATATGCAATTGATCGGCATGAGCAAGCGCTTGATGTAAATACTCTTTGCCCTGGGCCACAGCATCGCGCAACGACAACCCTTGAGCTAAACCCGCCGCCACAGCAGAAGCCAGTGTGCAGCCGGTGCCGTGGGTGTTGCGCGTTGGCAAGCGCGGTGCGCTGAACAACTCTACTCCCTGGGCACTTAATAAGAGATCGGTGGCCTCCTTGGCCTCGCTATGGCCGCCTTTGATCAGTACCGCGTGGCAACCGATGGCAAGCAGTTGTTCGGCCTGGCGTTGCATCTGGGCGAGATTTTGCGCCGGCGCCTGGCCCAGTAACGCCGCAGCCTCCAACAGGTTAGGCGTTATAACCGCCGCCCGCGGCAGCAACTCGCTGATCAATACGGCGATGGCATCTTCCGCCAACAAACGATCGCCACTGGTGGACACCATCACCGGATCTAACACCAGAGGAATTGTCGGGTAACGAGCCAGCATGTCAGCCACAGCGGTAATAATGTCGGCTGTGCCGAGCATGCCGGATTTGAGCGCCGTCACCGGCATATCGCTCAGCACCGAGTCAATTTGGGCTTTTATAAAGGCGGGCGGCACCGGAAAAACATCCTGCACACCCCGGGTGTTTTGCGCCGTGAGGCACGTAATGGCACTGGCGCCGTAGACGCCGAGGGCGGCAAAGGTTTTAAGATCGGCCTGAATGCCAGCGCCGCCGCCGCTGTCGCTACCGGCAACAGTAAGCGCAATGGGCGTGGACGAAGAATGTGTGTCAGGCATGGCGCCAGGCTCCGGTTTCACCGGTTAGCACACGTAGAGAACGAAGTGGAGGGCAAAGTATGCACGGAATAAAAGTGCGGGTAATGGCTCTCAAGACTCTCGTTCCCTACGCCGGTACTAACCGGATCAGGTATGCGGGTGTTTCTCAGCCAGCCGTATTCACAGCAGCACCCCGACAAGATTGATCAACAGTCTAGTGAAGTCTGCGGGGCCTGTAAAGGCAGGTTACAGATGCTGGTTTACGGTTTTTTACGTCATAATGTAAAAATGAACGGATATTCATCTCGACCTGCCGCAGACAAAACGCTAAACTCAGCCACTGCAAATAAGCTGGTGGGTTACAAAAACCGAGGCTACGCATCCAAAACTGTGTTTACTGCGTCTAAATCGTACCCGTGCCCAACAACGAGGCCGCCTCGCCCATTGAATGGACGTATGAACGAACTGGAAACCTCTATGACCAAGACAAAACGCTATCTTCTCGCTGCGCTGATTGCTTTCAGCGGCAGTGCCAACGCCAACTCAATTGTTGAAATCTATGAACTGGCGCTGCAAAACGACCCCGAACTCAAAGCCGATGCTGCCGCCTATAGGGCCGGGCTTGAAAATCGCACACTGGGCCGCGCCAACCTGTTGCCGCAGCTAAACGGCAGTGCCAGCTATACATTTACCGAGTCGGATACCGTTTACGCTACCTTCGAAGGGCTGCCCGCCAACGGAGTCAAATCTAATGCTGGCGGTGATACTGTCAGTTGGGGTATCACTCTTGATCAGGCGCTGATCGATCTGGGGGCTTGGCACACCTACAAGCGTGGCATTGCCCTCAGTGAGCAGGCCGAAGTGCAGTACTCAGCCGACCAGCAAAGCTTGATTGTGCGGGTGGCGGAGGCCTACTTTAATGTGTTGCGCGCGGTAGATAATTTAGAGGCAACCCTTGCTGAAGAAAAAGCCCTGGAGCAACAACTGGAGCAGACCAAGCAGCGTTTTGAAGTGGGCTTAACCCCCATTACCGATGTGCATGACGCCCAGGCCGCTTACGACAGTGCCACTGCCGCCGCCCTGGAAAGCCGAGGCCAGCTGGGCATTAGCTACGAGGCGCTGGAAGTATTAACCGGTCAGGCACACGATGCTATTGCCCCCCTAAGCGAAGAGTTTCCGGTGGTGCCACCTTCACCGGCGGAACGTCACAGCTGGGTGGAATTTGCCCTGGAAAATAATTTTACTCTGAAAGCTGCCAGCTACAGTGCTGAAGCGGCTCGCCAGAGTGCTAAAACCTCGCGCGCTGATCACCTGCCTACACTGTCCCTGCAAGCTGGCTACAGCAAAACCTACGACGAGGGCGAAAGAGAGGGCAATCTGTGGAGCGACTTTGACCGCGAGGGCTACTCAGTTGGTCTGCAACTGCGTGTGCCGCTATTTAACGGTGGCCGCACTTCGGGCCTGCGCCGTCAGGCCTATGCGCAATCCATGCAAGCTGAGGAGCTGTTTAATTTACAGCAACGCAACGTTATCCAGAGCACACGCTCGTTGCACCTATCCGTAGAAACCGGCGTGGCACGGGTCAACGCCCGCCAGCAGGCGATTGTTTCGAATCAGAGTGCGGTGCGTGCCACCCAGTCGGGTTTTGAGGTGGGCACCCGCAACCTGGTGGAAGTGCTGTTAGCCCAGCGCGCACTGTTTCAGGCGCGTCGCGATTACTCTAACGCCTTGTACGACTACATTATTCAGACCATTCGTCTGCGCGAAGCAGCCGGCATGCTAACCCCCATCGATCTTGAGCGTATTGACAGCTACCTGCAGGAAACCGCCATGGTTCGCCGCAGCGATTACGGCCTGTAACAGGCTATTGAATCCCCAATATTATGCCGGGCCTTGTGCCCGGTTTTTTTTTGCGCCGATAAATATCCGCCGCCGGGGTTATTGTTGTATGGTAGTGCCACAACAATAACGGAGGCGACCATGAAATTATCCCTGTCTGTACTTTTTGTGCTCCTGCTCGGCGCCTGTTCTCCGAAGCCAGCTACCACTACACCTGCAACTGAGCCCACAACCCCTCAGGCCGAAAACCCTCAGGCCATGCATATCGACACCGCTCATATTGATCAGGTGTTAGGGGCATTTGTTGAAAAGGATAAATTAGTGGGCGTTTCCGCCTTAATCTATCAGCAGGGCGAAGAGGCCTATTTTGGCACTTTCGGCATGGCCGACCGCGAGGCGAACAAACCTATGCAGCGTGACACCATTGTGCGCTTGTACTCCATGACCAAACCCGTCACCGGCGTCGCCTTAATGATATTGTTTGAAGAGGGCAAGTTTGCTCTGGATGACCCGCTAGCCAAATATTTACCGGAGTTTGCCGAGCCGCGTGTTTATGTGGGCATGGTTGACGGCGAGCCCGCCTACGAACCCGCTCACCGGCCCATTAGTGTGTATGACATTTTGCGCCACAGCGCAGGCTTTGCCGCCGAGGCCGACAGTACCCCGGTGGGTCAGCTTTACGCCAAGGCCGAGCCTTTTAATCGGGAGCACACACTGGCCGAAATGATCAAACGCTTAAGCCAGGTGCCCTTAGTGTTCCAGCCGGGCCGTCAATGGCTGTATGGCCCCTCGGTTGATGTACAGGCGCGGCTGGTAGAGGTTTTATCGGGTCAATCTTTTACCGAGTTTCTGCAAACACGACTTTTTGATCCGCTGCAAATGCACGACACCGGGCACTTTGTGCCTGAAGAGAAACGCGAACGCCTGGCACAGTTGTATCAATGGTACGAGGATGACCGCTTTTTCCCCGCCAACGAACAAACCGCCAACAGCGACTATTTCAAACACTGGCCACTGCGCCGAGGCGGTTCGGGACTGACCTCAACCCTGGATGATTACATGCGTTTTGCCCGCATGCTCAACAACGGCGGCGAACTTGACGGAGTACGTATTCTGCAACCTGAAACCCTGGCGTTAATGACTACCGATGCGCTGGGCGAAAATGTACCCGAACGCTCCTGGCTACCCAACAAAGGCCAGGTGGGCTTTGGTATAAACTTTGCCGTGCGTCTGGCACCACCGGCGAATACCGAGGAAGCCTCGGGCATGGTGGGAGAGTTTTTCTGGGATGGTTACTCGAATGTGTTGTTTTGGGTAGACCCACAAAATGACCTCACCGCCTTGTTATTTACCCAGTACATTCCCTTCGGGTCGATAGATTTGCACAAGCCCTTTAGAGATGCGGTTTACTTACATCACCCGAAGGCATCGGCACTCACTCGCTAAGTGCGGGTTGGGCGGGGGTTATTTTCAGCACCCGCCCATTGGCGCTGTCGGTAAGTAAATACACCGCGCCATCGGGGCCGCTTTGCACATCGCGAATGCGTTCATTCAGCTCGGTAAATAGTACTTCCTGTATCTCAGCGCCGCTGTTATTAACCCGCACCCGATGCACCGCCTTGCCCGCCAGGGCGGCAATCAATAAATCACCCTGCCACTGGGCAAATGTCTCCCCCCGGTAAATACTCATACCCGCCGGGGCAATAGAAGGCGTCCAGTACAGCAGCGGCGATTCAAAACCCGGCAATGAGGTGAACGGAGTGACGCGAGCACCGGTGTAGTCGACACCCTGGCTCACCAAGGGCCAGCCGTAGTTGTGGCCCGGTTTAATCAAGTTGAGTTCATCACCGCCTTTGGGCCCGTGTTCATGTATTAACAAGCGCTGATGAATACTGTCGTAGACAATCCCCTGCACATTGCGATGCCCCAAGGTATATAACTCTGGCGCGGCATTACTATCGTTAAGGTTGGGATTATCGGCGGGCACAGTGCCGTCGAGATTCAGCCGCACCAGCTTACCCAAGTGATTGGCCGGGCTTTGCGCCTCCTCCCGGTAATCAAAGCCATCGCCCAGAGTCAGTATCAAGGTGT
>DATBNH010000531.1:0-6882 GCA_036554405.1 Cellvibrionaceae bacterium
TGATGTCGGATGTCGGATGTCGGATGTCGGATGTCGGATGTCGGATGTTAAAAGTATGGCTCTCTCTTCGCTTGCGAGGGGAGAGTTGTAACAAGATAAATCTGTAAAAAAATCTTTGCAAAAATAACCAACCGGACCCAAGAAAATACCACCCATTTTGGAAAGAGCTCTCCTAATGGGCCTCTACCTTTTCCTCGCCACAGCGCGCGCACTTATAGCGAGTCACCAACCTGCCCTGCTTGACATCAAACTGTTGTGCGGTCACCACCTGCCATTTATGAAAACCACTGCGGCATAATGTTTTGCCCTTGTGTTTTTGTTTGAGGCTCGGGCGTTTAAAGGCGATTACATTGGTCATCAGGAAGGGCCTTGCACGCGTTTTTCGCGTACCTTTTCAATTTTTTCACAAAAAATACGCGCACCCTCGGCAATACGCAAGGTGTGGCGCTGGATAATGTCTGGCGGCACAACATATAAATTGTTTTGCTGCACCGCAGCAAGACTGCTATAACGCTGCCAATAATCCAACCATTCCGGGCGCTCATTGGCCATGCCACTGGCGACGATCATATCCGGATTGCGCGCCAAAACCGACTCAATACTGATTTTAGGCGCTAGCACCTGGGCATCGGCATAGCTATTCTCGCCGCCGCACAGGCGTATCACATCGCTGACCAAGTGCTCGCTGTTCAGGGTTTGCAGAGGATCGTGCCACACCTGGTAGAGCACGCTCACCGCCGAGGCGCCGCGATAGCGGTGGGCCAGCGACTCAATAGCTACAAGATAATCGGCTGCGGCCTTCTCGGCTGTCGGCTGGGTGCCGGCCAAGCGACCGATAGTGCGCACAGAGTCGGCCACGGACTGCAGTGTATCCGGCTCATCCATGTACACCTTGAGTCCCAGCCGCTCCAACTGGCTGGCAATATCGGTACTGCTCCCTGAAAGCCAGCCAATCACCAGATCCGGTTTTAATGCCAGCACTTGTTCAAAATTCACCGACATGAAACTGCCCACCTGAGGCAAGAGTTTTGCTGCAGAAGGATAATCGCTGTAGCTGACCACGCCGATCAGCTTATCGCCAGCACCGGCGCTATATACATTTTCCACAATGTGTGGAGCTAGCGCGATAATGCGCTCGACCGGTTTATCCAGCACCAGCGTTTTTCCGCGGGCATCTACTACCTCGATGGTATCGGCAAAACTTGATGCCCCCAGCAGCAACAAGCTCAACCCCATTACCCATTGACAATAACGCATTATCACAGCCACAGTATCAGCACCACAATTAATAAAAGTGTTTCAGACATTTCCACCAGCGCTCCCAAACAATCGCCGGTGTAACCGCCTATGGTTTTCAGCCAGAGTTGACGCCACCAGAGGGTCAAAAGCGCAAGCGCTACAATAAATCCCACAACTTGCCACAGGGGTAAAAAAATAACCAAAAGCGCGGCCACCAATAGCACTACCGCTAAACAGCCATTAATAACAGGGGCGCTTAATGCCGGTGCCGTGCCATCGGTTTTTGCATACTCAGTAATACTTATTAGCCAGAGAATCCCTGTGCGCGCCAGCACTGTTACCACCAACAAGTGTGCAATCGGTATAGCAGTATTCAGTAAACTGGACAGTGCGGAAAATTTCAGTAACAGTAATACAATCATCCCCGCCACCGCCACCGCACCCGAAGTGGGATCTTGCATCACCTGTAACACTCGCTGACGACGTTGGTCGAGTTCAGATTCTTTGTGGCCGGCATAGTATCCATCCAGACAATCGGCCAAGCCATCCAGATGCAAAGCGCCGGTAATCACCACCCACGCCAGTATAACCAATGCAGCCGACATTAGCGGGCCAAGTGCCGCCGTTGCCAGCACCACCGCCACCAGCAATAAACCGATTACGGCACCGACCAACGGATAATACAGCACCGCCCGCTCGCGATTTTCTCTACTGACATCGGTAAGCCAGTGCGCCAGCGGCAGCCGCGTTAAAAAAACCAGCGCATATAAAAATGCCTGCATGGGTTGTTTGTAAACAGCTTGTTTGTAAATCGGTTGTTTATCAATCGGCATCAATAAATTTCTCGCGGTGGTTTACCTGTAAACCCCTGGCGTTGACCACCAACTCGGCCAGGCAACCATAGGGCACCTGTAAACGCGATAATTCAGCGGGCGCGAGCTTAAGAGCGCGCACCAATAAATGCCGGATCACACCGCCGTGGCTTATTAATAAAATGTGCTCACCGGGGTAGTCGTGTAAAAGCGTTTGCAAAGCTGAATCGACTCGCGCACTGAAGTCGCTAAAGGCTTCACCGCCGGGAGGCGTATGCAGATGGGGATTGCCACACCAAGCCGTGATCATGTCGGTCTGCTCTTGCCAAACTGAAGCGATCAGCTGGCCTTCCCAATCGCCGAAACTGATCTCGGTAAAACCGCGCTCGACCATTAACGGCACTTGCTTACGAGTAGCCAAGGTCTCGGCAAAATGCGCGCAGCGCACTAACGGCGAGCTGATAATGCGTGACCACGGTCGATCATTTTCAGTGACAACTTTGTGCATGGTTTGCCAGCCCTCGGCCGACAGTAATGCATCGTTGTGTCCGCGAAAAATCTCGCCGCCCTCACACTCCCCGTGGCGTACAAGATCCACTAATAACTCAGCCATTACTGACGCCCGCCTCAGTGAAACTGGCCATCTGCCGGTGCAGGCAAAGCGCGGCATTGACAATATCCAAAGCCAGCGCCGCGCCACTGCCCTCTCCCAGGCGCATATCGAGTGCCAATAGCGGGGTGGCATCCAGTGCACTCAGGGCCAGTTGATGACCGGCCTCGGTGGAGCGATGGGCGAACAACAACCAGTCGCGCACCGCAGGATCAATCGCCACCGCTACCAGCGCCGCCACGGTGCTGATAAAGCCATCCACCAACGAGGGAATGCCGCGCTGGGCAGCACCGAGGTAGGCGCCCACTAAAGCGGCAATTTCAAAACCGCCAACACAGCGCAAAACCTCCAGCGGCTGCTCGGCCGTACACAGGTGTAAGGTCCGCGCCTGATCAATCAACTGGCACTTAAGAGCCCACTGGGTATCGGTAATACCGGTACCGTGCCCGGTAACCCGAGCGGCAGGTAAATCGAGCATAATGGCCAGTATCGCCGCCGCCGATGTCGTATTGCCAATGCCCATTTCACCGCCGACAAACACACTGATAGTGTCGTCTGCAGCCAAGGCTTGAACCCCCGCTGTCAGTGCAGCCTGCAGCTGGGTCACAGACATAGCGGCCGCTTCGGAAAAATCAGCCGTTGCCGCGGCTATGGGTGAGTTAGTCAACAGCACATGATCTGCAACAGGGTTCAGGCAGCCCATATTGACCACAGCAAAATCGGCACCCTGACGCCTTGCCAACACCGAAATAGCCGCGCCACCGCTGCAAAAATTAGCCACCATCTGTGCGGTAACCGTTTGCGGAAAAGCCGATACGCCGCGTGTGGCAATGCCGTGATCGGCAGCGAAGACTCTGATAATTATTTTTGTCAGCACCGGAATCGCCCGCCCCTGAAAACCGGCAAAGCGACAGGCCAGCTGTTCCAATAGGCCCAGCGAACCCGGGGGCTTGGTCAATTGTTGCTGACGCGACAGCGCCGCTTGTTCTGCGACTTTATCGGGTGGGCTAATACTGTGCTGTAAACTCGGTGGCAGCATGCTTAATCCTCAGTTTTCAGGCGTAGGGGTAGTCCCGCCATCACCAGAGTGACGGTGTCGGCCTGCTTGGCCAGCGCCTGGTGCAAAAAGCCCGCCGCATCCACAAACTCCCGCGACAGTGCGCCCAGCGGCACGATACCCGAACCCACCTCGTTACTGACCAGAATAACCTGTAATCGGGGTTGGTTATTGAGTTTGGCAAGACTTGCCAACAGTGCTGCACGCTCCTCGGGCCAGGTACCCGCATGCAGGCAGTTACTAATCCACAAGGTCAAGCAATCAATCAGCACACAGGCATGGCGATCATTAAATTCATCCAATAAGGCAGCCAGTTGCAATGGCTGCTCGCAGGTTTGCCAAAGCTCGCTACGACGGTTGCGGTGTTCACTAATGCGCCGACGCATCTCGTCATCCTCGGCGCGGGCAGTGGCTACATACCAAAGCTCTGCCCCTGTTTGCCGCTCACGCCAGCATCGCGCACGCTGCTCTGCCCAGCGGCTTTTACCACTGCGGGCACCCCCCAGAATCAGCTCCATCTCAGCCCCCCAATACCACCGGTTTACCGCTTACCGGGTGCGGTAATACCGTGACTTGGGTATGAAATAACTGGCTGATCAGCGCTTCGGTTACCACTTGTTCGGGCATACCCAGAGCCACGGTCTTACCTTCATCCAGTGCCAGCAGTCGATCGCTGTAGGCCGCCGCCAAGGTGATGTCGTGTACCACCATTAATACCGCCACACCGCTATCGGCAAAGGCGCGCACCGCCTGCATCAGTTGGTGCTGGTGGCCAATATCGAGACTGGTCACCGGCTCATCCAGCAACAATAAGCGCTCACCGGCGTCTTCACCGCGCCAGATTTGCGCCATCACTCGCGCCAGTTGTACTCGCTGCTGCTCGCCACCGGAAAGCGAGGGATACACACGCTCGGCCAAATGCGCCACATCAAGCAACTGCATGGCCTGCTGACATATGTCGGCATCAATTTTAGCGCCGGTGCTGTGAGGCGTGCGGCTTAACGCCACCACCTCGGCCGCGGTAAAGGCAAAGGTCAGCGGATTGTGCTGGGTAAGAACGGCTAGTTGCCGGGCACGCGCTTGAGCCTCCAGACTGTGCAGAGAATGGCCGCAAAAGCGAATAGAGCCCGAGGCAAGAACCAGCTCTTGGGTAATAGCGCGCAGCAGCGAGGTTTTACCTGCGCCATTGGGGCCGATAATGGCGAGAATTTCACCGCGTTCAAGCGTAAATGAAATGTGATCGAGCAGAGACTTTTGACCGAGGTTCAAACATACCTGATCCACTAGCAGCAGGCTCATGGCAAACCCCCGTCGCGGCGCTTACGCAACAGAGAGATAAACACCGGCGCGCCGAGAATAGCGGTGATCAGCCCCACCGGTAGTTCCACCGGGGCCATTACCGTGCGCGCCAGCGTATCGGCCAGCAACAGTAAAATAGCACCACCGAGTGCCGACAAGGGCAACAGCAGGCGGTGATCTGGCCCCACCCACAAACGCACCATATGCGGCACCACCAGCCCTACAAAAGCAATAGCACCGGCCAGTGCCACGGCAGTGCCGACACTGGCGGCCACCAGAATAATCAGTCGGGTTTTCAGGCGCTCCACATGGATACCCAAATGTCGCGCCTGGGATTCGCCCAGCAGTAGAATATTGAGCGGCTTGGCAAAGTAGTTCAGCAACATTAATTGCACCAACAACACCGCAAGCGCCAGCCATACCCGCTTGCTGTTGGCGCCGTCCAACCCGCCCATGCGCCAAAGGCTCATGCGTCTTAACATTTCGCTATCGGCAAAGTATTCCATTAAACCGGTGATACTACCGGCCAGCGCCGAGACGGCAATACCCATTAACAACATAGTGGCCACACGAGTACCGGCCACCGAGGTGGAGGCGCGATACACCAGCCACACCGCCGCCAGACCGCCAACAAAAGCGCCCAGCGCCACCAGCGGTAGCCCCGCCAACGCGCCGCTAACACTGGCACCCAGTACAATCATGGTGCTGGCCCCCACCGAGGCACCGGCGGTAACGCCAATCAGGGAAGGGTCGGCCAGAGGATTACGAAACAGGCCTTGCAAGAGTGCACCGCTAATAGCCAACATGGCGCCAATCATCATCGCCAGCAGCGCCCTTGGCAGGCGAATGGATTGCATAATCGCCACACTGTAACCGGAGGACTCCTGCCCTCCCAAGGCACGTAATACCTCTTGCGGCGATAAACTGACCGATCCCAACAGCAACGCCAGCACAAAGCTGATAATCAGCAGTATCGACAACCCGATAAAACTGCTGCGCACTGTTACTCGACGCTGCTCGCTAAACTCATTCACGGCTGCCACAAGACCATCAGTAATCCACACCCTGGCGGGCTTTAATACCGTTATTAAAAGCGTGTTTAATATCTTTCACCTCAGAGACGGTATCGGCCAGCGCCTGTAAAGCGCTGCCGCCGCCGCGCCCGGTTACCACCACGCTTTGTTCAGACGGGCGCGCAGTGATTGCCTGCAACACATCGTTTTCATCCAGATACTGATAGGCGAGCATATAGGTGATTTCATCCAGCACCACCAGTTGATAACTGGCATCGCTCAGCATTACCCGCGCCGCCTGCCAGGTTTTTTCGGCCGCGGCGATATCGCCACTTCTGTCTTGGGTGTCCCAGGTAAAACCGGTGCCCATTTGCACTAACTCTACCTGGGGCAGATACTGCTTGATAAACAGCTCTTCGCCGGATAATTGTTCGCCCTTGATAAACTGCACCACACCCACCTTGTGGCCGTAACCCAGGGCGCGCAGCACCATGCCAAATGCCGAGCTGGATTTGCCCTTGCCGTTGCCGGTTAAAACCACCAGTACCCCGCGCTCGGTTGCAGCGGCGGCAATGCTGGCATCAACACTGGCTTTTTGCTTTTGCATGGCACGTTTGTGCCGCGTGTTCTTATCCGAACTCATAGCGTCTTCTCATTTTCCGTTCACCGTTCACCGTTCTCCGTTCTTCGTTCTCCGTCCCCCGTTCTCCGTTACAATGTAACTTCAATCCCCGCATAAGCGGCGGCGCCCGCTGTGCGATAATCCGATACTTCCCGGTAGTGTTCATCAAAAATATTTTCACCGCGTACAAACACAGTTAGTGCAGGCAACACCTGGTAGCGCACACTGGC
>DATBNH010000548.1:0-1937 GCA_036554405.1 Cellvibrionaceae bacterium
ACTGTCGATCTGGCAGCGCAGCAGGTTACCACTCCTGGCGGTGAGAGCTTTGCGTTTGATGTCGACGAGTTTCGCAAGCACTGTTTGCTTAATGGCCTTGACGATATTGGTCTGACCCTGGAGCAGGCGGATGCTATCCACGCTTATGAAGAAAAACGCCGCAAGAGTGCCCCTTGGCTGTTCGGTGCGGTAAAATAATGCGCGCAATGACTGCCAGGCGCTGGCAACTGAAGGAGAGATAAGTGAGCAAGAAAATTCTGATATTGCCTGGCGATGGCATAGGCCCAGAGATTGTGCGCGAAGCGCGCCGTGTGCTGGAAGCGGTTAACAAAAAATATGCACTGGATCTGGAGTTTGATAAGGCGCTGATTGGCGGCGCTTCTATCGACGAGTACGGGGTTCCTTTGGGGGACGAGGCGCTGGACAAGGCTCGCACCGCCGATGCGATCTTGTTGGGTGCCGTGGGTGGCCCCGAGTGGGATACCCTGGAGCGCTCCATTCGTCCCGAGCGCGGCTTGCTGAAAATTCGCTCGGCGCTGGAACTCTATGCCAATTTGCGTCCGGCCATGCTCTATCCGCAATTAGTGGAAGCTTCCAGTCTCAAGCCCGAGGTGGTATCGGGGCTGGATATTCTGATCGTGCGTGAGCTGACTGGCGGCATCTATTTTGGTGAGCCCCGAGGCATCCGCACTCTGGAGAATGGCGAGCGCGAAGGTTTTAATACCTACGTGTATTGTGAGAGTGAAATTGAGCGCATTGGGCGCACGGCCTTTGATATGGCGCGCAAGCGCAATAAAAAACTCTGCTCGGTGGATAAAGCCAATGTGCTGGAAGTAACTATTCTCTGGCGTGAGGTTATGGATCGGTTGGCGCCGGAATACCCGGATGTGGAATTGTCCCATATGTATGTCGATAACGCTGCCATGCAATTGGTGCGCGCGCCCAAGCAGTTTGATGTGATAGTCACCGGTAATATGTTTGGTGACATCCTCTCTGATGCTGCCGCCATGCTGACCGGATCCATTGGCATGCTGCCCTCGGCGTCTCTGGATAAAAACGGCCGCGGTATGTACGAACCCTGCCATGGCTCGGCCCCCGACATAGCCGGGCAGGGCATCGCCAACCCGCTGGCAACTATTTTGTCAGTGGCAATGATGATGCGTTACTCGCTAGCGCTGCCCGAGGTAGCCGATAAAATCGAGCAGGCCGTGGGGCAGGTTCTGGATCAGAAACTGCGCACCGGAGATATTTATACCGAGGGTATGACGCGGGTATCAACGACGCAAATGGGTGATGCGGTTTTGGCCGCACTGTAAATTCACTGTGGTTGCAGCTGCCAGGTAAATCCGGCAAGATGTAATGCACTAAGCGAGAGAGAAAAGATGATGAAAACAGGTTTTGTCGGTTGGCGCGGTATGGTCGGCTCGGTGTTAATGGAGCGTATGCAGGCCGAAAACGATTTTGCCCGTATTGAGCCGGTGTTTTTTACGACTTCCAATGTTGGTGGTAAGGCACCCGCTGTGGCGGAAAACTTACCGTCTCTTAAAGATGCTTTTGATATAAACGAGCTTAAGCAGCTCGATGCAATTGTTTCCTGTCAGGGCGGTGACTACACCACAAAGGTTTATGCCGATTTGCGTGCAGCCGGTTGGGAGGGCTACTGGATTGATGCGGCCTCCACTTTGCGTATGGCCGACGATGCCTTGTTGATTCTCGACCCGGTTAATCTGGATGTGATCAGAGATGGCATTAAGCGTGGTGTTAAAAACTATATCGGTGGTAACTGTACGGTTAGTCTAATGTTGATGGCAATTGGTGGGCTATTCCGCGAAGATTTGGTGGAGTGGGTCTCGGCTATGACTTATCAGGCGGCCAGTGGTGCCGGCGCACAGAATATGCGTGAACTGCTGAGCCAGATGGGCGAACTCAACGAAGCT
>DATBNH010000602.1:0-1859 GCA_036554405.1 Cellvibrionaceae bacterium
TTGCCATTGTCCACAGCCACATCGACAATGCTCATCGGTTCCGCCGGTGGTGGCGGTGGTGGCTCTGGAGTCCCCTTATCACTGCTTCCGCAAGCAGCCAGTCCTAACGATAGAGCGAGAATTGCTAAACTTTTAAAATACATTTTCATAGCCGCAGCTCCTAGATTGATTGAGTGTTCCTGTTTGTAACTCGCTCAAACCAATACGCATCACTGCGCTGAAAAAGATCAAAAACAAATACATTCAATAGTTTTTTGAGACATGATCATCGAAATAACTGATCAATTTTTTACTTTGTTCGTATCTTCTGAATGCCCTTATCAGATTTTCTGGCAAGCCACCTGAGCCCCCATATAGCGCAGCGACAGGACCTTTAACTATGTTATGCTGAGCTTTGATCCAATCGCTCGACATTGGCGTATAGATAGCGTGGAGGCACTTTGCCTTCGTTAACTAACCCAACTTGAGTAGTAGCGATGGCAAACTTACACATTCAGCCAAAGGTACGGTCGATGAGCGCTGAAGGCTCAACGGATAAAAACGCCCAAAAATGGGCAACGTGCATGCACAGTGTTGCCCAGGGCGATCGCATTGCTTTTCGCGAGCTCTTTCTACATTTTGGACCCCGCATCAAAGCTTATGCACTTAACCATGGCATCAGCCAACAGGCGGATGAGCTGGTTCAAGAGGTGATGACCAGCATCTGGCGTAATGCCGATAAGTACACCGAATCCCTGGCATCTGTTTCCACATGGATATTTACCATTACCCGTAATCAGCGCATTGATCTATTGCGCAAAGCCGGGCGTAGAAAGGCAGAGATAGTGCTGGAAACCGAGGACTTATGGGAAATTCCAGCAGAAGATAATGTGGTTCACTCGATTCAGGCCCTCACCGCCAGTCGTTTTATGCGTGAATCCATCAAACAACTACCCGAAGAACAAATGATCGCCGTTAAAAAGGTTTATTACGAAGGTAAGACCCACCAGGAAGTGGCAGAAGAATTACAGATTCCTCTGGGCACACTTAAAGGCCGACTTCGCCTGTCATTGCAGAAATTGCGTGTCATGTTAGAGGCAACAGATCTATGAGCAAGTATCACCCGGACAACATTATGTTGCTCGATTACGCCGCCGGCAATCTGCCACCAGCCCAAGCACTGGCTATTGCGGTGCACCTATTCCTGTGTCATCACTGTCGTCTGCAGGTAGCTGCACTCAATCAGCTCGGTGGCGAGTTATTGGATAGTACCGCCCCTCAAGGTGATGTTGGCATTACCGACTTCGATAGTTTGATGGCACATATCGAGACCGCACCGGTTGTTTCACAACCCCAACCTGCAGCCAGGAAACCCGGCAATCCATTACTGCGCTACCTGCCAGCGTCTCTCGACCAACTGCCCTGGAAAAAGCAGTCGAGCGAGATCAGCAAATTCGATCTTACCAGTGCATTGGCCATCACTGGGTTTCAGGTTAATTTGCAAAAGATCAAAGCCGGTGCACGAGTGCCCCATCACACACACAAGGGCGAGGAGATTACCGTTATTTTGAGCGGTGGCTTTTCTGATGAGTTGGGCGTTTATCACGCCGGCGATTTTGTTTCCCGTGATGGGCAACACCGACACTCACCCACCGCCCTGCAAAATGAAGACTGCATATGCTTAACCGTATTGGACGCGCCGATTAAATTTACCGGCCCCCTCTATCGCCTGCTCAATCCATTTATGGCTTGGTAGCTTTATGATTGGCTCCTTGATAGTCTGTCGCCACAGGCGTGGCAATTCTGCACTTAACATTTGAATCCGCACATAAAAAACCCGGCACCAAGCCGGGTTTTTTATTTCAGATAAAGCATTAAAA
>DATBNH010000132.1:0-5997 GCA_036554405.1 Cellvibrionaceae bacterium
AGTACGGTCATAATGACCTCTGCCGCCGAAACGCCTTCTTCGTGCATCTCGGTGGGTATGCCCCGGCCATTATCGGTGACGGTGACAGATTCATCGGGATGGATAATCACTCTAATCTCGGTGCAGTAACCAGCCAGCGACTCATCAATTGAGTTGTCCACCACCTCGAACACCATATGGTGCAGGCCGGTGCCATCGTCGGTATCACCAATATACATCCCCGGGCGTTTGCGCACCGCGTCCAGTCCCTTGAGTACTTTGATGCTGGACGAGTCATAATTAGGCTTGTCGTCAGACATATTCTGCTCCACTAGTCTGGCCGGGCAAAGATTTACACCGGCATTTTATCTTCTTGAATTATTCTGCCCCGTTCCACGTGGAACACTTTTGTGGGCCTTTCCGGTAGCACCTGCCAAGGTTCAAGCAATGCTTCCCGTTCAACACCGGTAATAAATACCTGAGTGTCGAGCTTGTTTAACCAATTAACCAGTATGCCTCTGTGGCGGCTATCCAGTTCTGCTGGCAGGTCATCAACCAGATACAAACACTTTCGCTGGGTCAGCTTTTCAAAAACCACGCCCTGGGCAATCTTCAGGGCACAGACAAGCAGTTTTTGCTGACCTCGCGACAGGGTTTCCGCGGCATTTACATTGCTGATGCGAATACGAATATCCGCACGGTGCACACCCGCCTGGGTGTAGCCAGATAGCAAATCTCGCTCCAGGGTGCCCTTTAGAATTTCGGCATAGACTTGCGTCTTGTCCCAACCCCGGTAGAGCTTGAGGGACAGGCCCTCAATAGCCACAAAGTCCTCAACCAATGAGCTGAATGTCTCTGCAAATGCGGCAAAGCACCGGCTACGCTGGGCGTGAATCTGCTCGGAGGCCTGTATTAGCTCCTGATCCCAAGGCTCCATCTCAAGGCTGTCTATTCTACCACGCCGGAGCAATGTGTTCCGGTGTTTTAAACAGCGCTGTGCGCTCCGCCATGCCTGATAGAACCCCGGTTCCACGTGGAACACTAGCCAATCCAGAAACTGGCGACGGACCTTGGGGCTACCCACCAGCAGCGAAAAGGCCTCTGAATCAATCACCTGTAGCGGCAAAAAAGACACCAGCTCGGCGGCGGTGTTGACGGTGCGCCCCGCTACTCGAAATTGTGCCGAGCCGTCTTTATGGCGGGATACGCCCATTGCCGAGTCCGAGCCTCCACCGGTGTCGGTAATACGACCAAAAACCGTTAGCTCATGGGCTTGCTCATTTATCAGGCTTTTGATTTTATGGCTGCGAAAGGATCGGCCCACAGACAACAGGTGTATAGCTTCAAGAACAGAGGTTTTACCGGAGCCATTTTCACCGTAGAGAAGGTTGATGGCCGGCGCCGGTGCCATATCCGCCTCCACAAGATTGCGAAGATTGTGCACCGTCAGCCGGTTAAGTGACATAAAACAGAAAAACAGTAGCCCGCGCCCTACAGGCGCATGGGCATAACCACATAGAGTGCGTCGCTCTCGGAGTCGCAAGCCTCTAGCAGCGCACTGCTATTAGCATCAGAGAGGGTGATTTTAAGGGTGTCGGTGCTAACCACATTGGCTACATCCATCAGATAGCTGACATTAAAACCAACTTCCAGGGGCTCGCCAGTATAGTCCACCGTCACCTGCTCTTCGGCCTCTTCCTGCTCCGGATTATTAGCAACCAGCGTGAGCAGGCCGTCTGTCAACATTAAGCGTACACCGCGATATTTCTCATTGGACAGGATAGAGGTGCGCGAAAAAGCTTGCTTGAGCTCGGTGCGCGAGCCGTAAATAACTTTGTTACCACCACGAGGTAAAACCCGTTCGTAATCAGGAAACTTACCATCTACCAACTTTGAGGTAAAAGTGTAATCTTCAGAGGTGACACGAATATGATTGGCACTGAGTACGATATCTACCAGCGCATCTGTGTCGGCCAACAACCTGGAGAGCTCCATTACCCCTTTTCGTGGCAGAATAGCCTGTACCGATTCGGCGGTGTTAACGCCTGCGGCACGAGTGCACATGGCCATACGGTGACCATCGGTAGCGACTACGCGCAGCTGATCTTGTTGAACCTCCCAGAGCATACCATTGAGGTAGTAGCGGACATCCTGCTGCGCCATAGCAAAAGCAGTGCTATCGATAAGGTGTTTGACCTCGCGCTGGGGACAGGAGAACTGCAAATCGCCGGGGCCATCTTCCACATTGGGGAAGTCCGAAGCCGGCAGGGTAGACAGAGTAAAACGACTGCGACCGCTTTTCAGTATCAACCTCTGTTCATCCTCAACAATCTCTATGGCAGAACCATCGGGTAGTGAACGGCAGATATCCAGAAATTTGCGCGCGGGGACTGTCACCTCGCCATCAATACCCGGGGCTTCCAGATCGACCCGACCGACTATTTCAACCTCGAGATCAGTTCCGGTAAGCGACAGGCGTGTACCCTCAAGCACCAGCAACACATTGGATAATACAGGTAACGTCTGACGACGCTCCACTACACCGGCCACCAATTGCAGTGGTTTGAGCAACAGCTCGCGAGAAACAGCAAATTTCATGGATTGGTCTCTTTCGGGTCCGTGTTTGTGATCTTTTTCAGCTGGTCAGCGATCTCAGAAGACTTTTCATATCCTCCCGAATATCGGCATCATCCCCTTCCAGCTCTTTAATTTTGCGGCAGGCATGCAGCACCGTCGTATGATCGCGACCGCCAAAGGCCTCGCCAATTTCTGGCAGGCTGTGATTGGTCAGTTCTTTTGCCAGTGCCATCGCCACTTGCCTGGGCCGTGCCACCGAGCGACTGCGTCGTTTCGACAACATATCGCTCAATTTGATTTTGTAATACTCGCCCACCACCCGTTGGATGTTGGCAATACTCACCTGTTTATCTTGCAGGGCCAATAGATCCTTAAGTGCCTCGCGGACCAGATCTACATCGATGGGCCTGCCCGTAAAGTTAGCGCCCGCTATCACTCTTTTAAGCGCACCCTCTAACTCTCGGACGTTGGAGCGAATTTTTTGTGCAATAAAAAAGGCCGCGTCATGGGGCAGATCTACCGCCACCTGCTCGGCTTTTTTCATCAAAATTGCCACCCGCATCTCCAGCTCCGGCGGCTCCACTGCCACCGTCAATCCCCAGCCAAAACGCGACTTGAGACGTTCTTCTAAACCATGGATTTCTTTTGGGTAACGGTCACTGGTGAGAATAATCTGTTGGCCGCCTTCTAACAAGGCATTAAAGGTATGAAAGAACTCTTCTTGCGAACGCTCTTTGCCGGCAAAGAATTGAATGTCGTCAATCAGCAGCGCATCGACCGAACGGTAATAGCGCTTAAAGTCATTAATGGCGTTTAGTTGCAGGGCCTTTACCATATCCGCCACAAAACGCTCGGAATTGAGATAAATAACTTTGGCATTGGGGTTTTTTTCCACCAGCGCATTGCCCACCGCCTGCATCAAGTGGGTTTTGCCCAGGCCCACACCACCATAAATAAACAGCGGATTGTAGGCACCGCCGGGGTTATCGGCTACCTGGCGGGCAGCGGCAAGACCCAGTTGGTTAGATTTGCCTTCGACAAAACTGGAAAAGGTAAAACTGCGATTGAGGTTATTTTTGTGCTTGAGGCTGCCCTCGACGCGGGGTTCTGGTTTTTCTGTCGAGTCATTTATATAACCCGAGGCAGGCAAGTGGGGTTGCTCCGGTGGGGCAGAGGGCATATGTTTTTTAGTTGCCCCCAGATGTGCCGGAGCAGGCTGACGTATCACCGCAGGCTGGTCACCCACGCCCACAACAATATTGAGAGCGTTTGCAGGTTGATAATTATGCGCAAGCTCGGCGATTCTACCCAGAAATTTCTCGCACACCCAGTCACAGACAAAACGATTGGGCGCCACCAGCCTCAGCTCATCCACCGAGGCCCCATCCAGCTTCAGCGGTCTGATCCAGGTATTAAACTGCTGCGACGGCAGTTCTTCCTGCAAGCTGGATACGCAATAATTCCAAACAGATTGCGGCAAGACCCTCTTCCCCCGAAGTTATTGTTGTAGCTTTGAAAAACAGTGTGCTAGTCTAACGCCAGAGGCAAAAGTTATCCACACCCAAATCCGGTATTTTCTCAAGCTTTCAACTAATTATTTTTATTTTCAAGGGCTTATCCATAAATAAATACAGATTGACAGGCGGCAAAGAACGCCATACCTGTCTATAAGTTCACGAGGGCCTGTGTATAACTCTGTGCATAAAATACGAATAATCTGCGTATAAGCACTGCACACTTTACACTTTAGAAAAAAGCATGGGTTTAGTGGCTTTTTTAGGGTGTTGGCGTTGCTTTGTCTGGGTTTACTCTGTAAAATCCGGCCTCTTTTCGCACCCCGTGCGACCCAATTGATTAGAAGCGTCAGCAGGTTACTTCCATGAAAAGAACATTTCAGCCCAGCGTTTTAAAACGTTCTCGTACTCACGGTTTTCGTGCCCGCATGGCCACTAAAAACGGTCGTGCCGTACTGGCTCGTCGTCGTACCAAAGGTCGCAAAAGCCTGAGCGCCTGATTAACAGACGCGAGTGTGCTTATCTTCCTGAAGGCACCTCGGTAATCGTTGCTCGCCCTTTACCGGCACAGCGTTTACCTGGGTGCCTTTTGCTATGCCCAGGTTTTGGCCCTACTCTTTAAGCGCAAGGTGTTTCCACGTGCAACCCTACACCTTCAGCAAGCATCAGCGATTGTTAACCCCCGCCGATTTTCGTGCCGTGTTTAATGATGCACCTTACCGCGCCTCCCATCAGCACCTGCTAATACTCTCACGCCCCAATCAACTGGCTGTTGCCAGGCTCGGCTTGGTCATTGCCAAAAAACACATTCGCCTGGCCGTTAATCGCAACAAAGTAAAACGGGTTATTCGTGAAAGTTTTCGCCAACGGCAGCAACAATTGGCAGGCTTAGATGTTATTGTACTGGCTCGTAGCGGGATGGGGGAGATGGACAAGGCCACCCTCAGCAAACAACTAGACACCCAATGGCAGCGCATTGTGCGTAAACACCAGGCAACTAACAGAAACGGGGAGCAGGCACCATGAGTTGGCTGGCGATCAAATTGATCCACCTGTATCGGTATCTGTTAAGCCCGTGGATAGGGAACCAATGTCGCTTTTACCCGAGCTGCTCGCATTACTCCGAAGAGGCGATAAATCGCTATGGCTTTATTAAAGGGGTTTATCTTACCCTGCGCCGCCTTTTAAAATGCCATCCTTGGCACCCGGGCGGATTGGACCCTGTCCCAGAAGAACATACCCACACCCACTCACCCACTAACCATGGCAATCACTAAGATGGACTGGCAAAAAAACCTGTTACTCGCGGCTATGGCTGCTGTCGTTATTATGCTGATATTTCGCTACAACGATTTTCAACAGACTTACCAACCGCCAACGGCGGCAACGTCAACCAACAGCGAACAAGGACCCGTGACTGCCGATGGTGCGAGCGATATTCCGCAGTTGATCAGCGATGATGCAGAACCTGCAGATAATGCAAAGGCAGCCCCCCGCGAGGCGTCTAGCGAGCTAATCAGAATCAGTACCGACACACTGGAAGTGATGATTAATCCCCGTGGCGGTGATTTTGTACACGCTGCCCTGCCCCAGTATTTTCATGAAGTCGATACCCCCGATCAGCCTTTTGTACTGATGGACAACAGCGGCGGTTTAACCTATTTAGCACAAAGTGGCCTGGTGGGTGCCAACGGCACAGACACCCGCAGCGGACGTCCGCTGTTTGCAGCGACAAAAACCCAGTATCAACTGGCAGAGGACCAAGACTCGCTCACAGTAGATTTAACTCACCAGCAAGGCGATGTGCTGATTACCAAACGGTTTATTTTTCACCGTGGGCAATACCGCGTTGATGTCGAGTACCTGATCGACAATCAAAGTGATGCACCCTGGCAAGCCAATTTTTACGCACAGATCAAACGCGATA
>DATBNH010000141.1:0-2116 GCA_036554405.1 Cellvibrionaceae bacterium
CGCCGCTTTTACCTCAGCGCGAGCATTTTCTGATTTGGCCTTGCCGTCTTCGGCATCCAGCGTGCGCTGCTCGAGAATTTTAGCGCGACGCTTTTCTTTTTCCTGATAGGCCCGAAACTCCAGCAACAGAGTTTCAAAAATACCAATATCCTTAGTGAACTCATTCAGAATGCGCTCAATAGTATGATCGATTTTTTGATAGAGGGTGTCTTTTGCACGCGCCTCATCACCCGTGTCTTGCCAGCCCAGTGCCGCCGTTGCCATTTCGTTCAGCAAGCGCCGCGCCGGATGGCCGCCCTTGCCAAAAAATGACTTGTCGGCAATGGCGACTTTAATCATAGGAATCTGCAGGCGCGCCAGCTGCGCCTTCATGGGCGAGGCCAGGCTTCGGTCTTCGAGAATGAACTCGAACATCATGCTTACCAGGTTGATGACGTCTTCATCGACCTGATTAATATTCTGCTTGCCGCTACCCGCCTGGGCCAACAGTTGCGTTACCAGCACCTTAACATCTTCAGCACTGGCCGCTGCCGACGCACGAGGCTGACTGTGCTGTTGCGCCTGGGTTAGTAAGCTGAGTAAATCACCGGACGAGATACTATCGCCCCCACTGCCACCAGCTGCCTGCTGGCCGGGTGTCGCATTGCCGCCTTGACCTGCCACTCCGGGACGTCCAAGCAACTCACGTAGAGTGCCCAGCAACTGATCCGCCGAGCCATTGTCATCGCTCGCCTCAGCTTCTGTGCGCGGCCCTGAAGGCGCTGAGCGCTGTTTTTTCACCTGTGCTCGCTGCAGCGAGGGCAGAATATTGGCCTCAATCAACTGCTGGTTGAGCAAATCGTACAAACTGCCCAATTGCGTCATCACAAACTTATCGAACAGCTTAAACAACACCAAACGCGCTTTAACGTCGATATCTATGCTGCTGGCCACCTCGACAAAAGCTTTGCAAATAGTATCGCAGCCCACCGGGTTATTCTGCTGGTATATTTTTACCGGCACCAGTTGATCCATGCGCAGGGTCAAGTGCTGCACCCGCTCGGCAAATTGCTCGTTGGCGCGGTTAATCATGGTTTCGCTGGCCACCAGCTCTTCGAGCTCGTCGTTGCCTACCAGTGACAGGCTGTCCAGCTCGGGCTCAACAATCTCTTGCGCGGGTGCTGAGGTATCCAGCAGGCGGGCAAAACTCACATCCAACTGGCGGAAAAAGCCCTCTTCGGTCTCGCGGCGGCGCAGGCGCACTTGACGCATAGAGTCAAAATACAAGTTTTGATCGTGGTTATTGGTGGCCTGATCGGCCAGCTCGAATAAGGCATCGTCGGCTTTATCAAACAGCGCTCTCAGCATTCCCTGCAACTTCTGGCGCGCTTTTTCGCGCACCTGATGCATTTCGGCAGGCAAACGCGCCAACGCGACCGTCTCGGGTCTGCGTTGCTCGGCGTGAATAGACACCACCTTGTCATTTTTGGGAATGGATTCAGACATAGTTAAAACCATATAAATAGTTTTGGATTCACCTTAGTATAGTGATGCCGGCACGCCTGCCCAGTAGCAAAGTGCAGCAATGAGGGGTATATCACATTTGCCCATAAAAGCCCGCCAGCCTTATAACTTCGCTATCCATTCAAAAACCACACATAACCAAAAGCTATATTAACGGCGCCGCAATCGACATAACCTGTCTACGTGCCCCCCCCTCCCACTTGTGATACGCCTACAGAATGCAGGTGTGAAGTGGTCTAATGATCCTGGACACCAACGAAGGTGGTAGAGTCGAGTCGGGAACAGAGACCGAGAGCCGAGACGGGATCAGAGGCCAAGGGACTGGGGGACGACAAAAGGGATTTAGGAGATAGGACGACACAGGAAGCCAAAGTCGAGGGTTGGTGAATTTGGCACTTTGCACTTCCAGAACCCTCGGCGTTGCCCCCACAAAAATCGACATAATCCCTCCACTGACCGATAATAGCCTCCCAGCTGATAACCGCACCCAAACTATGCTCAAACACATTGCCAATACTATACCCAACCTAATGGAAGATATTGCCAAAAACATCACCACCGCTTTGGAGGAGGATATCGGCTCGGGCGATATTACCGCCCAGCTGATCCCTGA
>DATBNH010000634.1:0-1992 GCA_036554405.1 Cellvibrionaceae bacterium
TGGCCTATATCAGCCACCCGTTGGCGGTGGCCGATATTCTCACCAGCATGCACATGGACCCGCCGAGCTTAATGGCGGCCATGTTGCACGATGTGATTGAAGATACCGGCATTGCCAAAAAAGCCATCGCCCGCCAGTTTGGCGATACGGTGGCAGAGCTGGTTGATGGAGTCAGTAAGCTCACCCAGATTGAGTTTGAATCTCACGCCGAAAAGCAGGCTGAAAACTTTCAGAAAATGGCCCTGGCCATGGCCAGGGATCTGCGGGTGATTTTGGTCAAGCTCGCCGACCGTTTGCACAATATGCGCACCTTAGGTGCCATGCCACCTGAAAAAAAACGCCGCATCGCCAAAGAAACCCTGGAAATTTATGCCCCTATTGCTCACCGTTTGGGCATGTACGATTTGCGTCTGGAGTTTGAAGATCGCGGCTTTTACGCCATGTATCCACTACGTGCCACACGTATGCAAGCTGCGCTTAAAACGGCGCGCGGCAACCGCAAAGAGCTGGTGGAGCAAATCCAGGCGGCCATTGAAAAGCGTCTTGGCCGCGAGCATTTAAATGCACTGGTCATCGGCCGCGAAAAGCACTTGTACAGCATTTATCAGAAAATGCGGCAGAAGAAAAAATTCTTCAAAGAGATTATGGATGTCTACGCCTTTCGCATTATTGTCGATAGCGTCGATGCCTGCTACCGCGCCCTTGGTGTGATTCACAATCTCTACAAGCCAGTGGCTGGCGAGTTTAAAGATTACATCGCCATTCCCAAGGCCAATGGTTATCAGTCTTTGCACACGGTGTTGGTGGGCATGCACGGCGTACCCATTGAGGTGCAAATTCGCACCAAAGAAATGGACGAAATGGCCAACACCGGTATTGCCGCGCACTTTTTGTATAAATCCAGCAGTGACGAGGCCTTGAGCAGCAGCCACAATCGCGCCCGTCAGTGGGTGCAGGGTTTGCTGGAAATGCAGCAGCGCGCGGGCGATTCACTGGAGTTTATCGAAAACGTAAAAATTGATCTGTTCCCCGACGAAGTCTACGTGTTTACCCCCAAGGGCAAAATTGTCGAGCTGCCCCACGGCGCCACGGCGGTAGATTTTGCCTATGCGGTACACACCGATGTGGGTAACTCCTGCGCGGCCTGCCGCATTAATGGCCGTTTGGCACCGTTATCGCAGCCGCTGCAAAGTGGCCAAAAAGTGACCATTATTACCGCGCCCGGCGCGCAACCGAGCCCCAACTGGCTTAACTTTTCGGTGTCGGGCAAGGCGCGCAGTGCCATTCGCCACTTCCTTAAAAGCCAGCGTCATCACCACTCCCTGGCCCTGGGCCGACGCATGCTTACCCGCGCCTTGGCAGATATTGATCTGGACCTGGACAACCTCAGCGATGAGCATGAGAAAACCCTGCTCGATGCCACGCAGATGGAAACCATTGATGCGCTCTGTGAAGACATCGGCCTCGGCAACCGCATCGCCTATGGCGTGGCCAAATTGCTGCAGCCGGATGGCGATATCAAGCCCCGCGGCGGCAGCATTTATTCACCACTGACGATCGACTCCGCAGACGGTGTATTGATTACCTTTGCCCGCTGTTGCCGACCTATTCCCGGCGACCCGATTGTGGGTCATATCAGCTCGGGCAAGGGGCTGGTCATCCATCAGGAAAGCTGTCACAACATTGCCGAAATTCGCCACAACCCGGAAAAAATCAGCCACGTTAACTGGGCACCCAATGTGACCGGTGAATTCCTGGTGGACGTACGGGTAGAAGTGGAATCCGAGCGCGGTATCATCGCCACCCTCGCCACGCGCATTACCGAGCAAGGCGGTAATATCGAGCATATTCACGTCAACGAACGCGACGCCCACAACAGCGTCATCAACCTCTGCATCGGCGTACACAACCGCATCCATCTGGCCAACATAATGCGCCGCTTGCGCAACTTGAGTTTTGTTATACGGATTCATCGGGCTAAGAATTAGTAAC
>DATBNH010000654.1:0-1714 GCA_036554405.1 Cellvibrionaceae bacterium
GCTGGTTGGCGCGGCTATGGCCGAAGCGGGGCTTAAAAAAGTCTCCCGCTATGCGACGGCAACTTTATTGATCGGCGTCAATTTGCCCGATATTGATGCGGTGGCAAGCTTCTGGGGTGAAGATACAGCGCTTTTGATTCGCCGTGGCTGGAGCCACGGCGTTCTGGCGCTGGTGTTATTACCGCTAGTGCTGGCCGGCGCAGTTTGGCTTTGGCACCGATGGCGCGCGCGCCACAGTGCCGATGCGCCGCCTTTGCGTATAGGTATGATCATTCTCTTAAGTTTTATCGCTGTATGGTCGCACCCATTATTGGATTGGTTAAATACCTACGGCGTGCGCTTATTGATGCCTTTTGACGGGCGCTGGTTTTACGGCGACACCCTGTTTATTGTTGACCCTTGGCTGTGGTTGTTGGCCGCTGCCGGGGTGGTGTTGGCGCGAACTTACCGGGCTGCTTCCATTTTCGCCTGGGTGCTATTAGGTGCTTTTAGTTCCTGGGTTATTCTCGCTACGTCACTGGCGACGCCCTTGATTAAAGTTTGTTGGGTAGCGGGTATCAGCGCAATTGTTATGGTGCGTTGGCAGAGGCCCTCCCTGCGCTTTCGCGAGGGTTTTGCTCGGGCGAGTTTTGCCTGTGTGGTGCTTTATATGTGTACGGCCTATGGCTTGGCCCGGGTGGCCGAGGCTAATCTACAGGCCCGCTATGCCGAGCCGCTGGAAATACAAGCTAACCCCGTGCCGGGGCAGCCAACGGCGCATCGACTGGTAATGGTTTATGACGATTTTTATCGTATCGTACAGGCCGATGGTAGTGTGATTGAAGTACCACGCCAAACGCCTGACGCGGTAGTCGAGGCTGCACTGGCCGCCGAGGACATTCGCGGTTTTGTTAATTGGATGCGCTATCCCTATTGGGAAGTAGAAGACGCAGGCAACCATTGGCGAGTGACCATTCGTGACTTACGTTATGTTGACCCGGGCGATGAACCCCGGGGGATTGGTCAAGTAGCGGTAGACGTGCCTAAGCGCCTTTAGTTGCACTTGACCTTGACCCAAGGGCAAGGTCTACAGTGTCAACATGAACACATTTCCCAGGGGCAATATCATGTCTGACCAACAGTCTGTAACACTGCGTATTAGCGGTATGAGCTGCGCCTCTTGCGTGGGGCGGGTAGAAAAAGCATTGAGCGCAGTCGCGGGGGTAGACGCTGTCAACGTTAATCTTGCTACCGGTACCGCCTACATCAACGGTCACTTTAAAATCGATGGAGACGCGCCGCTAATCGCTGCTATTAAACAAGCCGGATACACTGCCGCACCGGTAGGGGATACTCCTATCGCTCGCGACATTTTACAGCGAGATCGTGAACAGGAGCAGGTGCGATTAACACGCGCTTTTATGTTTGCTGGGTTATTAACACTGCCGGTTTTTGCGCTGGAGATGGGCGCGCATTTAATACCACCCTTGCACCATGCCATAGAAGCCAGCATTGGCCAGCGCAACAACTGGCTGATTCAGTTTGTGCTCACCACATTAGTCTTGTTCGGCCCGGGCTGGCAATTTTTTCGGTTAGGGTTGCCCGCGCTTCTGCGCCTGGCGCCGGATATGAATTCATTGGTTATGCTGGGCACCAGCGCCGCCTGGGGTTATTCGCTGGTGGCCACATTTGCATCTGGCCTGCTACCGGCGGGTTCCGTGAATGTGTATTACGA
>DATBNH010000677.1:0-8745 GCA_036554405.1 Cellvibrionaceae bacterium
GTCTGTAAGACCGCCACAGAGCTGAATAAAACGGTCGGCAATGGTGGATTTGCCGTGGTCGATATGGGCAATAATAGAAAAATTACGGATATGGCTTAAATCGGTCACAAGGTTCGGCACATTACAAGTTGACGGGAAGCACAGGCCCCAAGAGCCTGGGGCCAGCGAAAGGCGCCAAGTGTAGCCTATTTGGCCAAAAGTCGCTATGAAACTGCGCTTAGCGCCGCAGGGGTGTTTTTGCTAGAATTGCCGGCTTCTCATACCGACATTGGATAACTCTATGCCCGCCTCCGCCCTGTCTGACACCCTCAAACTCGCCTCAGATCTTATCAGCAAGCGTTCGGTCACCCCCATTGATGCCGGTTGCCAGGCACTGATGATGGCGCGGCTGGCGCAGCTGGGCTTTAACACCCAAACACTCAGGTTTGGCGAGGTGGATAATTTTTGGGCTGTGCGCGGCGATAGCGGGCCCCTGCTGGTGTTTGCCGGCCATACCGATGTCGTACCCACCGGCCCCGAATCCCAGTGGCAAAACCCGCCCTTTGCGCCGCGTATTATCGACGGCATGCTTCACGGGCGCGGCGCCGCAGACATGAAAGGCTCACTGGCGGCGATGATCGTCGCCTGCGAGCGCTTTGTCAGCGAACACCCAGACCACAAGGGCCGTATCGGCTTTTTGATTACCAGCGATGAAGAGGGTCCGGCCGTTAACGGCACCGTTAAAGTGGTGGAATGGCTTACCCAGCAGGGCGAGCATATCGACTGGTGTATCGTCGGCGAGCCATCCAGTACTCGCGAGGTGGGTGATGTGATTAAAAATGGTCGGCGCGGCTCGCTCGGTGCCGAGTTGACTATCAAGGGTGTGCAGGGCCACGTGGCCTATCCGCATCTGGCCAAAAATCCGATTCACCTGTTGGCCCCAGCGCTCACCGAGCTGGCCAACACCGAGTGGGATCAAGGCAACGAATTTTTCCCCGCCACCAGCTTTCAGGTGTCTAATATTAGCGGCGGCACTGGCGCCACCAATGTGATTCCAGGCGAGGTTAAAGTGATCTGCAATTTTCGCTTTTCCACCGAGCAGACCGACGCTGGACTGCGTGAGCGCACCCGTGCCATTCTCGATAGCCACCAGCTCGACTATGACATACAGTGGAAATTAAGCGGCCAGCCCTTTTTGACCGAACGGGGAGCGCTGGTAGAAGCCGCTATTGAGGCTATTCGTACCGTGACCGGACGCCAGGCCGAACTATCCACCAGCGGCGGCACCTCCGACGGACGTTTTATTGCACCCACTGGCGCCCAGGTAGTAGAGCTCGGTCCTATCAATGCCACCATTCACAAAGTGGATGAATGCATCAGTGCCGACGACCTCGACACCCTGACCGCTATTTACCTGGCCACTTTGAAGCGACTACTCATTTAATTCGAGCACCAGCACCTTGCGCTGATGATTCGCGAGCTCTTCAAGGGCTCGCTGAAATCTCGGAATACTCTGAAATAATGTATCCAGACTGCCATCCGCCTGCGCCATCCGCAATCCTTTTTCAATGCGCTCTGCCAACACATGGTTATCCTTGCGCACAAAAAAATAAACCGTATTGGGGTAAGACAACATCAAGCTCGGCTCAACCACTAGATCGAGTTCAGGATAGTTTTCAAGCTCGCCATACACCTGATACAAACCGCGCGAGAAATAATCAAACCGAGCCGCCGATAGCATTCTGAATAATCGCCCGTAGCCGGTGGCCGTGATATAGGGCAAATTATTATCTCGCATCACCGCCGCATCCACCCATTGAGCACCAATACCACCTTTGAGCTGACGCAAGTCATCCAGGTTTTCCACTGTGGCAAAACGCGGTAAATCAGCGCGCCGAACCAACAGCAGGCGATAGTGGCCTAGCTCACCCAACATCGAAAACGTTATCGCACGCAGCTCACTCTCAACCGACGCCGAGCTAGTAAACCAACCGATATCTACATAACCTTGATTAATCGCCGCCTTTAAGCGGTCATCCACCAGATTGCCCGGCGGGGGCTGCAACACATAGTCGCCATGAGTTTGCCGGGTTTTATCCAACGCCAGGCGCAGAGCACGGACCAGATAGTAGCTATCGTTATTGATATTATCCATCTCATACATGGGTACAACATAGGTTGCAGGTTCAGCCAGAGTTACCGACTCAGAGCTCTGAGTCTCAGCCACGGCGTGCTGCACCATCAAACACAGCGCGGTGACAAGCATTAACCCACAAGGATACCGTTTCATTTTTTATACCCGTAGTGTGGCTGAACAACCCGATATACAACACGCGCCACATATCCTTACTTATAGTCCACGGCAGCTGTTTCGTCATCTTTTGACCCCCCTGCCAACAGGCTTGCGTGTCCGCCACCGCTGCAATATCATGGCTCCGCTGGAAACACCACAAGATATTAAAAGGATGCACACCATGCCCAACCCTAAAGCCCATGTACTTTCTCTCGCCCTCGCTGGCTTAATGACTGCCCATACCGCCTCGGCCGATTTTTATATAAATGCCAATGTGGGGATGTCCTCGTTCGACGAAGATGGCTTTGATAATGCTGTTAGTTACAACCTCTTCGCTGGCTACCAATTCGGTAAGCATATTGCTATTCAGGCGGGGTATGTTTACCTCGGCAGCTTTGAGGCCGAATCATCTATACTCGATCAGATTGGCGGCGATCCTGACATTATAGTGGACAAGGCTGACCTCAGCATTACCGGTCCCGAGCTGTCGATTGTCGGTATTTTGCCCTTTAGTGACCGTTTTTCCGGTTACGCCAAAGCGGGTCTCTTTCATTGGGAATCTGACGTCAGTGTTAGCGTCAGTGGTTTTGGCCAGACAGCCTCAGCCTCCGAAAAAGATGACGAGGTTGACTCACTGCTTGGTCTGGGCGTGGAGTTTGCTGTTACCCCCAAGCTCTCATTCAATGCCGATGTTACGCGTTACGATGCCCTTGAAACTGACATTACCTACGCTGGCGCAGGTGTTAAATTCCGCTTTTAATCCGCTGTTGCTACGGGGAGCTCCAGTGCTCCCCTCGTCCCGCACTCGTTATCTGCTACCCTCTTTATAAACTCAGATACCTGCTAAAAAGCTCAAAAAAGGGATTAACCCTTCGCTATCCCCCAAAGCGCAAAACGATTACAATAACCCTTCTTTCCGTCAGTACTACCCCCACAGGTTTTCCGCTTGCAGCTGTATTTAAAATTTATTCACAACAACTGGCCTCTGCTGTGCTTTGGTTTTATCAGTATTTTCTGGGGCAATTTCGGCCAGTCGTTTTTTATCAGCTGGTACGGCACCAGCATCCAGCAATCCCTTAATTTAAGCGCCACCGCCTACGGCAGTATCTACTCGCTGGCCACTCTTGGCAGCGGCTTTGCCATTATGACGGTAGGTGGGTTTATTGACCGCTGGCCACTGCAACGCTTTGCCGCTGCCAGCGGCGCTGGCCTAATGATCGCCTGCCTGCTACTGGCCGCCAGTATTTCACCGTGGATTTTGCTGGTGGGTTTTTTCTTACTGCGCCTGTGCGGCCAAGGGCTGTTACCTCACACCTCGCAGACCACCATGGCGCGCTACTTTAACAATCACCGTGGCAAGGCGCTGAGCCTTGCTGCCAGTGGTGTCCCTGTGGGCGAGATAATACTGCCACTGATCGCCGTAGCGCTGATTGCACTGATGGGCTGGCGCGGTAGTTGGCTGGTACTGGCCGCCAGTGTGCCATTGTTGTATTTGCCAGCAATGCTCTACCTGCTGCGCCGTGCACCCGAGGATACCGCCAATCCCCCACTGGTGGCCGCGGCTAACAGCACCGTCACGATCTTGGGTCGTCGCCATATGCTCGGCGATTACCGCTTCTGGTTGGCGCTGCCGGCGGTATTGGCTGCGCCTTTTGTGGTCACCGGTATTTTTATTCAACAGGGCTTTATTCTGGCGGAAAAAGGCTGGGAGCCTTTGTGGCTGGCAACCTGCTTTGTGGTCTATGGCGTTATGCACTGGCTTAGCTCCCTCGGCGCTGGCGTGCTGGTGGATCTTTTCAGTGCCCGCCGCCTGCTGCCCATCATGCTGCTGCCACTGGTTGCCGCCACTCTGGTACTGGCACGCTTCGAAGGCCAGTGGGTGGCGCCAGTCTTTATGGGCTTACTGGGCTGCACTATTGGCATTGTCGGACCCATTACCGGCGCGCTTTGGGCCGAGGTTTATGGCACCGGCAAGCTCGGCTCCATTCGCTCGCTGATGACGGCCATTATGATGTTTGCCACCGCCGCCTCACCAGTGCTTTACGGTGCATTGATTGATCGCGGTATCAGCTTGCAAACCCTGTTCACCATTACCGCTTACGGCGCCCTGGCGGCCAGCGCCCTGGTGCTTTTCTCCTATGGCCGCCCCCATCGCAAAGACACCACTGGGGTGTGATAGCATTGACCCATTAGAGTAACGGATAACGCTTGTGACTCGAACGATACTGCTTTGGCCACTGTTTCTGATTTGCCACTGGCTGGTGGCGGGTTTTATTGCCTGGCACCTGCTGGCCCAGGTAGACTTTGCCTACGCCAGTGCTTATAAGGCTTTGAATATAGGTGCGCACATTGAAGAGTTTGCACCGCAAAACCGTCACCGCGAGCACTTTGCCGATACCGATAAAACGCAACATCTGGCACTGTTTGCCGAGATTAACCATGCCATTCATAAAGACCCCGCGCGTCTTGCCAAGATCACCTACACCGCCCATGATGGCCTGCACCGCACCTTGATGCACCGCGACGAAGTGCTGCACCTTAATGATGTAGCGCGGCTCATCAAAGGTGTTTATACATTGGGTTTTATAGCACTGGCTTTATGGCTGCTTGCCGGAGGCTTGCTGATTAAAAAGCGATGCGCTTTTCCTCGGCCATCGCGTATTATCGTCGGGGCTGTGGGCGGTATCGCGGTGATTGTGGTGGGTGTATTAGCCATTGGCGCTAAAAAAGTTTTTTACGTTTTGCACGAGTGGATTTTTCCGCCCGATCACCCGTGGTTTTTTTACTATCAGGATTCGCTGATGACCACGCTAATGAAAGCGCCGGATCTGTTTGGTTTTATCGCGGTTATCTTGCTGGGATTATGGCTGCTGTTATGGCTTGCCAGCCTCTGGTTGCAAGTCAGATACTGGCCACGCTCTCGGCCATCCTGATAAAATCGCTTAAATAATCGGTGCTCGCATCCAGCTCCCGTAGCCCCAGATGAATCTGCTTGGCAATACCTGCCTGGCCCAGGCGCAGCGTTGCCAGCGGCATTTTCAGCTGATACTCACGCGCCAGCCAACCCGGTAGCGCGGCAACGCCCCGGCCTGCCGCCACCATTTGCAGCATAATATCGGTCGTTTCAATGGTTTTGTGTTGCCTGGGCAAACAGTGTGCAGGCAGTAAAAACTGGCTGAAAATATCCAGCCGTTCAATGGCCACCGGGTAAGTAATCAGCGTTTCGGTAGCAAGGTCTGTAGGCGTGGCAACTTGCTTTTTGGCCAGCGGGTGAGTGGCTGCCACCACCAAAACCTGTTCGTAATCAAACACGGGGGTAAACACCAGGCCTTTGTGTTGCAGAGGGTCGGGCGTCACCAATACATCAATCTCGTGAGCGAATAGAGCCCCAATACCGCCAAACTGAAACTCCTGCTTTACATCTACATCAACATCGGGCCACTTGGCCAAATAGGGCGACACCACCTTCAACAACCACTGATAACAGGGGTGGCATTCCATACCGATACGCAGCGTACCGCGCTGGCCACTGGCAATCTGGCGCATCACCGTTTCCGCATGCTCAAACTGGGGCAATAGCCGCCGCGCCAAGCCGGCCAGATACTCACCGGCCGGCGTCAGTCGCAGATTCCTCCCCTCTTTAGCCCATACCGGGGCGCCCAGAAATTGCTCCAGTTTTTTGATGGCATGACTCAAAGCCGATTGCGTCAGATGCAGCTCTGCCGCCGCCGCTGTCAGTGACCCCTGGCGTTCAAGCTCTCGCACAATCCGCAAATGATAGCGATCCAGCATAAGCAACTCATGAATAATTTTAATGAAGACATGAAATATTACCATTTTTATTCATTTATTAAACCCCCTACCATGGCTGCCTTACTTAAAGGAGATCGACATGGTAACAACACACTCACTGGGGTTTCCCCGTATTGGCGCCAAACGCGAGCTTAAATTCGCCCTTGAAAACTACTGGCGCGGCGAACTGCACAACGCACAACTACAAAACACCGCCAGCGAGCTGCGCAAGCAGCACTGGCAGCAACAACAAACACTGGATCTAGTGCCGGTGGGCGATTTTTCGCTTTACGATCAGGTGCTGGATATGAGCTTTACCTTGGGCCACCTGCCACAGCGGGTACAGAACTTGGCCGGGGCCGAGCTGGATAACTACTTCAGGGTAGCCCGTGGGCGCTCTACCGCCGATAGCGAACACCTGTGTGTTCACGCCGGTGAAATGACCAAATGGTTCGACACCAATTACCACTACATTGTGCCTGAGTTTGATGCCGGTACTCGCTTTAAACTCAACCCCGAACGCCTGCTCACCCAACTGGCCGAAGCCAAGGCTCAAGGCGTTAACGCCAAGCCGGTCATTATTGGCCCGCTCACATATTTGTGGCTGGGTAAAAGCAAAGATGACAGCGATAAATTGGCGCTGCTGGATCATATCCTGCCCGCTTACAGCGAACTATTGTTGCAACTGGCCAATGCTGGCGCCGAGTGGGTACAGATTGATGAGCCCATTTTAGTCACTGAACTGGATAACGACTGGCAGCATGCGTTTAATCACGCCTATCACACCTTAAAAGCCAACCCACCAAAATTATTACTGGCCACCTACTTCGGCAGTTTACAAAGCAATTTACAACTGGCTTGCCAGCTACCCGTTGCGGGCCTGCATATCGACGCTACCTGTGCCCGCCAGGAAGTAGAAAAAATTGTCGACTGGCTGCCCGGTCATAAAGTGTTATCCATCGGTGTGATTAGTGGCCGCAACATCTGGAAAACCGATTTAACCGCAACACTTAACTGGCTGGAGCCTTTGCATGAACGTTTAAGTGATCGCCTGTGGCTGGCGCCTTCATGCTCTTTATTGCATGTTCCGGTAAGCCTTGAACCTGAACAACAACTTGATGGCGAGGTAAAAAGCTGGCTGGCGTTTGCTGTAGAAAAACTTGAAGAGTTAGACATTTTGGCCCGCGCCCTCAACCATGGTCGCAACAGTGTTGCCCAGCCCTTAGCAGAAAACAAAGCCACGCAACAAAGCCGGCAACAATCTCCTCGCGTGCGCAACCCGAAAGTACGCCAAGCAGTAGCCGCAATTACACCGGAGCTGGGTGAGCGGCAGAGCACCTACCCACTACGTGCAGTACAACAGGCGACGAAATTAAAATTGCCGGCATACCCAACCACCACCATTGGCTCTTTTCCGCAAACCGCCGAGATTCGTAAAACCCGACGTGATTTTCGTGCAGGTGTGCTTAACGAGGGCGATTACCGGGCCGCCATCGAAAAAGAAGTGGCCTTTGCCATCAGCGAACAGGAAAGACTGGGGCTGGATGTATTGGTCCACGGCGAGGCGGAGCGCAACGACATGGTAGAGTATTTTGGCGAGCAACTGGAAGGCTATGTATTCAGTCAGTTCGGCTGGGTACAGTCCTACGGTTCGCGCTGCGTTAAACCGCCCATTTTATTTGGCGATATTACCCGCCCTAAGGCCATGACTGTAGACTGGATTCAATATGCGCAATCGCTAACCGAAAAACCGGTTAAGGGCATGCTCACAGGCCCGGTTACCCTTCTTAATTGGTCATTTGTGCGCGACGATCAACCGCGCCGCGACACCTGCTACCAGCTGGCGCTGGCGGTGCGTGAAGAGGTGCAGGATTTGGAAAAAGCCGGTGTCAGTATTATTCAAATTGACGAGGCAGCATTGCGTGAAGGCTTGCCCCTGCGCAAAGCCGAATGGCAAGAATATCTGAACTGGGCGGTAGACTCATTCCGCATTTGTGCCAACGGCGTTAACGATGCGACACAAATTCATACCCATATGTGCTATTCGGAGTTTAACGATATTATCGCCGATATCGCCCGCATGGATGCCGATGTAATCACCATCGAAACCTCGCGTTCAGATATGGAGCTGCTGGATGCCTTCGATCACTTTAACTACCCTAACGATATTGGTCCGGGTGTGTACGATATTCACTCGCCCAATATTCCGCCCGAAGCGCAAATGGTCAAATTGATGAACAAAGCCGCGCAAAAAATCCCCGCCGAACGATTGTGGGTTAACCCCGACTGCGGATTGAAAACCCGGCAGTGGCAAGAGGTGATTCCGGCACTGGAAAATATGGTGAAAGCAGCACAAAAATTGCGTCAGCAAACCTTATTAGTCGAACCCAGGAGTAGTGTTTATGTATAAAGGCAGTTGTCTTTGTGGCACGATTAGCTACCAGATTACTGCGGAGCCGGTCATGATAGCCAACTGCCATTGTAAAATGTGTCAAAAGCAACACGGCGCTCCGTTTGCAACCTATGCTGTCGTCAAAGTAGATGAGCTTCAATTTCTAGCCGGGGAAGATAAATTGACATCATACAACTCATCTTCTACTGTCCGGCGAAAGTTTTGCGCTACCTGTGGCTCAAATATCTCCTGGGGTGGGCATCAGGAATACCCGGACTGGGTTTCTGTA
>DATBNH010000147.1:0-2417 GCA_036554405.1 Cellvibrionaceae bacterium
GATTGACGCCATTGCGGCAAAAATCCAGCACCTGCGCATGAATGGCCTCTTTAAAGCGGTGCGATGCACCCAGGCCCGCGGCCAGGTTATCGGCACTGACACGGAAACGCAGTCCCACAGCCTCGGCAAATAGCCACTCCAGCGCTTGAGGGCGCACTTCCACCCGCTCAAATTCCTGCTGCTGGCAAAGGCTGCGGCCATCAGGGGCATACCAGTAACCGTAGTCCTCTAGCTGGCGGCGGGCCCTACCGGCCACACACCAGTGAGCGATTTCGTGCAGGGCACTGGCGGCGTAGTCTTGGGTAAAAATAATACGATGGCAGCCACTGTCCTTATCCGCGGGTAAATACACAGGTTCGGCGCCGCCGCCCAGTAGCCGGGTATTCTCAGTTGCTGCGAAAGCATCATCAAACAGGCGCATAATGTCTGTGGCCATTACCGCCGCTTGTGTGTTTACAACCTTTGCCATAGCACTCACAGCCCAACCTCAGAAATAACCCCGGACTATTTTTGGGGCAGCTATTGTGCTTTGGCACGTTAGCATATACCTTATGTAGTAATGGCATGGGTAATCCTGCCATCGCGTCGTTTCAGCCTCATTCAGGAGGTGCGTATTATGAAGACCCCCGTCAAAACCCACAACAGGGATAATGTGGTTGATTTGTTCTCAGGCAAGACCATGTCTGAACTCCAAGATGAGCGTTTTGTCCGCCTGGCCCCCGAACTGGATGGCTTGGAGATGCTCTATTCCAATGACAGCAGTGACGACAAGCTTTTCAGTTTAAAAATTCTTTGCTGGGGCCTTCGTGCCAATGGCGAGGTTGTGGGTCTTGTACCCTGGCTGAATGATATTGTCGCCTGCACCGAGGTGTTCGATCCCCTCAATGGCCAATGGGAGGGTTATTACGACGCAGGTATCGATGAAGTGTTTTTCGATGCCCCTATCCACAAAATTATCGAGCTTGAAACTGCCGCCGAGTACTATGAGCTCGAATGTGAAAACGATGACGATGTAGTGCAAGAGCTGCCCGACACTATAGGCACTCACGCGGTGCTCGCCAACGCCGAAAGCCATCAGCTCACCCTGGTCGAGGTGGTCAGCTGGCGCCTGCAATACGACGGCAATATCTACGGCATGCTCACCGATGCTGATAAAGTGCAAAGCACACCGGTACTACCGGGCGATGAATGTCTCTACCCGGCACAGCTACACGATGAGTTTCGCTACTTTTTCCAACATCAAATTGCCAACAAGATCAAAGCCGAAGATCCAGAGGCACTGGCCGCCATTTCCATGCTAGTGGACGGTAGCTGAAGAGTTTACTGTGTCTACGGCTCGGCTACTTGCCGAGCCGTATGACATAGGTAAATACACCGTCAATTTCTGACGACTCCACAAGCTCGTGCCCTAAAAACAGACAAAACTTGGGAATATCCCGGGTTGTGGACGGATCTGTGGCTACCACACTCACTACCTGCCCCTCGCTCATGGCTCGCACCGCTTGATGCAACATCATCACCGGCTCCGGGCACAGTAACCCTTTGGTGTCTAAATAATTATCAATTTGCCCATTCATAGTGTCAGATCATCTATAAATTTCCCGGCAGAATTGCCAAGCGTTGCTACACTGAAAGTAATCGAACAAGAGGCACCAGAGATTGAACCTTTCCCCCACCGTTTGGTTGCGCTCCCTACTCACGATCTCTAAGGGTAATAATCATTATGGCTCTGCTGTTTAAGACGCCGCTGGCCGATCTCGACGGCCACAAGGTATTTACCCAGAAAACCCTGCATATGACTGAGCAATTACTGCGCGCCAGCCAGCCAGTGCTCGCCGCCAATATTGCCCAGAGTATCACACAGTGCCCTAAATCGCCGTCCTCCAGTGCGTCTTTTACCTACCCCGAACTCACCCGTGTACTGGATGCCATCACTATTATTCAAATAATCGGCGCCCTCACTTACCTTGGCCGCAGTTGGCTTGCCGAACCCGCCGCGCACAGCGGTACCTTTTCGCCACTTAAGGCGCTGCTCAATGAGTGGATTGAACTGGGCGAGTGGGTTTTACAGTGCTCCGATGGCGCCGAGTTATAAACTCTTTCGACAGCCGTGCATATTCAAACAAATTTCCCGGCACACAGTGCGCGCTTTGCGTTACAATAATTGCAAATAGATTAATTTACCGCTGCCTTTACCCTTAGATGGACGCACTGAAGGTAAACTATGATTTACGTGTTAGTGGAAAGACATATTGCCGACGGCATGCAGAGCACTTACGAATTAGCATCACGCAATGCTCTAGAAGCCGCACACCGGGCCCCGGGTTTTATTAACGGCGAAACCCTGACTGACATTCAGCGCCCCAGTCATCGCTACCTGTTGTCTAAATGGCGGTCGCTGCACGACTGGAAAAACT
>DATBNH010000016.1:0-6535 GCA_036554405.1 Cellvibrionaceae bacterium
GAGCCGTAATTGAGCGGTGTGGTTTTAGTGGTAAAGGCCCAGCGGTCGTCAAACTTGCCGCTTTTAAAGCCGTCGGTCTGCAACTCGTTCATAGAGGCATCGTAAATAAGATTGTCGGTTTTGGTGACACCGTCACCCAAATGGGTGTATTGGCCAATGTGTGCCTCGACAATGCCGGGAATGGCACGGCCCAACGCACGGTGTTGAGCAACCAGCCCCAAAGTACCATGCTCGATTTGTTGCAGCATATCCGGTTTGCCATCGGCGACAAACATCTGCACATGGCGACGTTCGTAATCCACACTGGTAGCATCGCGCAGAGGGCGGAAATTTTCCCATACCGCCACCAAATCCAGTACGGTGGCGTATTGCGACTGGGTGCGAATATCGTAATCGCCGGCATCATACCAGCCGCCAACATTAAGCCCGGGAATATGCTCGAAAGGTTCATACTCCGTGTCCGTAGTCGGCCCTTGGGCATAGAGGTCAAAGTGCACATGATCCACTGGAGCTTGCAGTGCATCGTCCAGATGCGAGGCGCCGTGCCAGACGCGATAGGCTTCCTCCACGGTCATATGATCCATCTGCACCGGAAAGAACACATCCAGTGTCGGCTGCCACGGCTTATCGTAAACCGTTTCGGCAATACTAAAGATGGTGGTTTTTTGTTGGCCGTAACGCAGGTAATACAACCCCGGTTCACGCACAGACGAGAAATCAAATTCACGATAATTGTAGCGCAAGTACTGGCCCCACTCAGTTGCCTTGGCACTGTGCGCCACTTGCTCGCGACCATCGGCCATCACTCTGACCAGCTCGGCCTTAGGATTGCGCTTATCGCGATTATCCAATTCGATAACGGCCACTTTTTTTTGTGCTGGATGATAGCCCACTTGTGAATACGCCAGCATGGGTTGGCGCAGCCAATCTTTCTCAGAGTTGGCATTTAATTGCCAGCTAATCACATCGCCGGTTTTGCCCGAAGGGATTTCACTGCGCACCAAAAACCACCCATTTTGCGCCTTGGTGCGCGCATCAAAAAGCGCCAGCTGATTATGCTCGGAGCGAATCATAACCCGACGCTGGCCATCCTCTGGCGCCAGCACTAAATACTGGCCACGGGCCAGAGCATCGGGCGCTGTCACTTCATTGACTTCTTTTAAACCCCCTGGGTATACGGGAAAAAAGCCCGGATTATTATCCATCATATAGGATTTATGAAAATAAGCTGACGGAATAAATTCCAGATTAAAACCGGCTTTACCGGCCAGTGCTGGGGGCAATGGCTCGGGCAAATTTACTGTAAGGTGAATACCGCCATCGCGGGGAGTGACTTTGATGGAATAGTTAAAGCCATACTCTGGGTAGTGCAGAAAAGCTTCGATGGATTTATCACTGGCGTCAACTTTACGTTCTTTAAACTGCGGGATGGCATCCCACTGCTCGGGCGTTATATTGAGCCGGACATCGCCGTTAGTCGCCGTGCGTTCACCGTGATGAATCAGTTCGACGCCACTGATCTTGGAGTCGCTGAAAAGTCCGTCGTACCAGTTGCTGAACACCAGTACATTGAGCCCTGGCGCTTCAAAATATTCTTTGTCGTTTAACGTCAACGAGGTGTTATTGGCGCCTGCCAGCGCACTGACACAAATCAGAGCGATGGCCGCAACAAAGCGCCTCGCCACAGTATTACCGGATATAAAGTGATGCATGGACTGCTCCTGTTTATCTTTATTCAACTTATAGTCTATAGGACTATTTAGCAGATGCACAAGCGTACAAATGAAATCCACAGATGTGATGAAGTAATCAGCAGGATATTGCCGAGATCGTCACCAATGACGGCAAAGCATGCAAATAAAGAGGAGTTTAAAGCAAGACGAGCGGCCGGGAAGCCGGTCAACCACACAAACACAAACACAAACACAAAACTGAGTGTCGCCCAATCCCAGGGCGACACTCAGTCATTAAACTTGGCCGTAATTTACCGAAGCTCCTCGGAGATCAGTAAAGTGCGACGTGTAGCGACCGAGTAAAAATAGAAAGGTCTAATGTTTTCGGCCGCTTCGTCGGGACAATCTTCGCTCTCGACCGGTTGGCGCTCTGAGTACTCCAGTATCACCTCACCCACATCTTCATTGACCACCTCTGCCACAATGGTCTCCAAATTAAGCTGATAATCACAGCTATCATCGGCTCTCTCACCAAGGTCAATCAACACCACTTGTGAGGTTTCAAAGTTCGGCTCATTGGCTACGCCGAGGTCGGTATAGCGATCGAGAAAGGTAAAATAGGTATCCTCATCACGGAACACCAGAGTCTGTCTATCACCATCAATAGCTAGCAGGGTTTGATCATCATTGATGATACGCCTGACGGAGATACGCTCACGTGGCTCATCGTCTTCATCATCTGAACCCGGGTCAAAAGGCTCATCACGTTCGGCGCCACACGCCACAAGCATCAACACACCTGTAGCCACCACCAGCTGCCGTATCACTTTCATAGTTCTCTCACACCGTCGATTTAAAATCCAGATAGGCCTGCTCGAGTTTGCCAATATCGGGAATAACAGCGGGCTCGCCAGCCCAGATGACGCCGAGTTTATCAAAGGGCGCGTCTTGAGTCTGCTCACTGAGGCCCAATTCTTCAGGTGTAACCCGAGCCAGACGCGGCAACCCTTGTGTCAACAATGCGATAAAACCCAGCTCTTCGCTGATGCCGGTGGCATTGAGTACCGCTATACGCGAGCGGCTGCCAAGGGCGGGGCGCTCGCCGCCATTAAGTATTTCAAGACACAAAAGCGGCAGCTTCTGTTCACGCCAGATAAATTCACCCAATAACCAATCAGGCGCCTGGTCAACACTGAGAATTTGCCCCACGGGCACTATCTCGGCCACACTGGCGTGAGGCAACAATAATAGCTTATCCGCCAAAGGCACCAATAGACTGGCAACCTCAGCGGGCAATTGATCGGTTTCTAATGTTTGCTCAGCTCTCATGAGCCTGTTGCTCCTCGGTTAAGGATTGATTGATTTATAAAATCGGCCAGCGCTAAGGCCAGCTCACGCGGGGTGCCGGTGCGATCAACGCAGCCTGTTCCGAGTACCGCCTCGGGCATAGAGGCAATGATGCAACTTTCGGGCGATTGCACCCACACCTGGCCCTTGCGCTGTTTTATCAAACGGCCACCCACATCACCATCATCACCCATGCCCGAGAATACAATTAACCCAGAGGGCGAACGGAGCGTGCGCGCAACATTAGCCGTCAACTGATTAATGCTCGGCTGGTAAGGCCCGCTCCACGGTTCATCGTGCACCAGCAAGGTGGCATTTTCCAGTACCTCAACCCGGCGAACAGGATCAATCACCGTTACGGTATCACGCGCGATAACCGTACCGGTTGTCGCCAATATGGCCGGGTAGGCACCGGTTTTGTTAACAAGGTTCGCCAGTACCGAACTGTAACCCTGATCAATATGCTGCGCATACAAAAAGCCAATACCCAAACCCGAGGGCAGATATTGCAAAAACTCTTTAACCGCTGCCAGCCCGCCAGTAGAGGCGGCCAGAATCCAGATACACTTAGCCCCTTTGCTCTCAACCAGACTGACATCGCCGCCCAGTCGCTTAAGCCTCAGCTTTAAACATCTCAGCCAGATTTCTCGCTCTGTGCGATCATCGACCAGTTCACTGCTGTCACAAAAAATAATCGGAATGTCGAGGCCGATCAACATATCTCCCAGCGAAACACTGGAGGTGGTAAAATCGGGTAAAGCCAGATCAGCAACCCAGGCGTCTACCGCAGTATCCGGCATTTGTAATGCCGACTCATCATCCACCACAAGGGTGTGCACAACCTCGTGGCCACTCTCAAAGGCTGCCGCCTTGAGGTAGTAAAGTTTATCGCCGCTATCGACAATAACCCCGAGACGCAAGCTGGACATGATATTAGTCCTGGTTTTCGCCTATAAGCTCACGAATGTTTTTCAATAGCAAGTCTTCCTGATACGGCTTACCCATATAGCGATCAACGCCTAACGAAAGCGCACGTTCACGGTGCTTATCACCGGTGCGCGAGGTAATCATAATAATTGGCAAATCTTTCAGCCGAGAGCTGGTGCGAATATTCTTTGCCACCTCAAAACCATCCATACGTGGCATTTCAATATCCAGTAACATCACGTCCGGAATATGATCTTGCAGCAATAAGATAGCTTCGGCACCATCTTTTGCGGTAATCACCTGATAGCCTTCGCGCTCCAGAAAACGCCCGGTCACTTTCCGTACCGTTACCGAGTCATCCACCACCATGACGACTTTTTCTGCCTCATCGGTTGCACTGGCGGCAACCTCTTTGAACGGCTCCAGCAAAGTGGCTTTGGCAAGCCCCAGTGCCATCTGCTCACGAATCAGTGCATGCAGATCCAGAATAACCACTACACTACCATCGCCCATTACCGTGGCACCGGATAAACCGCGCACTGTGCTGAACTGCGCGCCGAGGGTTTTCACCACAATTTCCCGGCTACCCAGCAGTCTATCAACCTGCAGTGCCACAGTATTTTCGGTGCTGCGCACCAAAATTACCGGCAGCGGTAATACATGGCCATCCAGTTTCGGCAGGGCGTCACTGTCGAGCAGCGAACCGAGATACCGCACCAGGTAATTTTCACCGGCATATTCAAATTTGGCCTGCTCGTCCTGGTAGTAATGTTCCAGCTCAAACGGACTTACCCGCACAATACCCTCAATGGTGTTAAGCGGAATGGCATAATTATCATCACCAATCTGCACCATCAACGCCCTGTTAACCGATACGGTAAAGGGCAGCCTCACCGTAAATTCCGTGCCCTTGCCCCAGCGCGAATCGATAAACATAGCGCCGCCAAGCTGCTTGATTTCGGAGTGCACAACGTCCATGCCCACACCCCGACCGGAGATCTGGGTAACTTTTTCGGCAGTACTGAAACCTGCGTGCAAGATAAATTGCATCACATCGTTATCACTTAAGGGCGCATCCGCACTCATCAGCCCGCGCTCAATAGCTTTAGCTCGCACTTTTTCAAGATTAATACCGCGACCATCGTCCACCAGCCGCAAAATCACGTCACCGCCCTCACGACCGAGGCTGAGGGCGATTGTACCCGCCTCAGGTTTACCCGCTGTAGTGCGCTCCTCGACTGATTCAATACCATGGTCCACGGCGTTGCGCAGCATATGCTCTAACGGCGCAATCATGCGTTCCAACACCGAGCGATCCAGCTCACCTTCGACATTATCCAGCTCGAAATTAACTTCTTTTTCCAGCTCGGTAGCAGCCTGCCGTACAATCCGACGCAGCCTTGGTACCAAGCGCGAGAAAGGCACCATGCGTGAACGCATTAGTCCCTCTTGCAAATCGGTATTAATACGTGACTGTTGTAACAACAAGGTTTCTGTATCGCGGTTTTTGTCCACCAGCGTCATGCGCAGGTCTAACAAATCCGAAGCCGACTCGATCAACGAGCGTGACAATTGCTGCAACTGTGAGTAGCGATCCATTTCCAGTGGGTCAAATTCCTCGTGGGCAGCCATTTGCTCCTGACGGAAAATCACCTGGGCTTCAGTTTCAATGTCCAGCCGGCGCAGCTGTTCTTGCAAACGCTCAATGGTTGAATCCATTTCATCCAGAGCTGTACCCACATCGCCCACTTGCTCTTCAATCCGGCTTCGGGCAATCGAGGTTTCACCGGCAAGGTTTACCAGCTCCTCCAAAAGCTCGGCTGAAACCTTAACCACCTCCTGCGGGCCGCTACGCTTGGCCGCCAAATGCTGCGTTTGCGCGGCAGGACCGGGGCCGCTCACACCACCTCTGTCACCACCCTGGAACGGGGTAGGTGCCGTTTGCGGTTTCGCCTTGGGTGCAAAAGGCAACACTTTGCCCTGATCGTTACGTGCCGCTGAATCAATAGGCGCAGGCGTTGAGCTCTTGTTTTCGTCTACAGCCTCGAAAGTGGGAGGCGCCGGGGGCACCACCGGTGCCGGAGGCGGCGCCTCGCCCTTAAGCTTGGCCCTGACAGTTTCCACACCTTGATGAATACGATCCTGATAGCTTTGCAGCTCGGCAAATATCGTTGCATTCAAATCCGTATTGACATTCATCTCAATCAACTGAGTTTCAAAGTCGTGGGACAAATCGCCGATTTCTGTCAAACCAGCCAACCGGGCACCGCCTTTAAGCGTGTGCAAGCTGCGTTTTAACTCTTCTACGCACTCGGTATTACTCCAGTCTTCCTGCCAGTCATGCAAGGCGCGCTCAATATCTTCGTTAAGCTCATCGGCCTCTTCAAGAAAGATATCCAGAATTTCTTCATCGAGCTCATCTTCAATTTCAAAATCCAGATCGCTGGCGACCGGTAGTGGCGCGCTCGGGGCAGCGGGCGTAACAGGCTCCGACGCCGTATCGCCCACTACTGGCTTTTCGGCTTCGGCTTCGGCTTCGGCTTCGGCTTCGGCTTCGGCTTCGGCTTCGGCTTCGGCTTCGGTTAACA
>DATBNH010000028.1:0-3932 GCA_036554405.1 Cellvibrionaceae bacterium
CAATACATGCCCCTCGCGCAAAGGAGCAATAGTCATAATGCCCACACATAACTCATCTTGCCAAACAAAATGCCCTGGCAGCTCACCGGCAATAATTTTACTGAAAATACTGGCCATAAATTTCCTCCCGAATTGTATATATGCACCCTTGCAGCGCCTGTATTCAAACACTACCCACTTGGCAACGATAACATAGCACCGTTAACAACTGGCGGTTTTGCAATACAAAAAACCATTGGCGCAACTGGCTAAGGCACCGTTCAGCGCTTACGACGGATCAATTTATCAGCCCCTAAAGTACAGCCTTGACAAGCTTACCTGCAATCACGTGACGCGCATCACACTTTGTGCGCGTAATTATTTCCTTTTCTAACGCTATCTATACTCTAGCCCCGCCTGCCAAACCCAGCGGATAGCGGGAATAACCACCAGATACGCGTCAAATGGAGATGTAACATGAAAAGCATGCCTTTATGGACCCCTGCATTATTTGCCTGTATTACCCTTATTGCCTGTGGCAGTGGGATTGATAACACCAGCACCTCGTCATCTTCTTCCAGCAGCCCTGACACCAATACCGATTATACCCCTGTGACCGGACTCTACGACACTTCAACAGATGGAGGCAATGAACAGTACTTGTATATAAGCGCTCAAGGGCTGATTACAGCCTATAACTACCTTGGCGATAGCGTAGATGCTGGCGATAACTGCTACCGTGAAGCAATCGAGGGCGAAGCTAATTTTGGAGTAACCGGTAAAACCCTAAGCCACAGTGGCAACACTTACACAGTGGATGTTACCGGAGGCGAGACACTGACCTGGAATATTAATGGTGGCAGTATTAGCTCTATTTTCTACAACAATATAGTGGCGGCGAATGGTATTTATACCAGCTCCGCTGATTTTTCACTGCGCATACCCACTCAAAAATACACGGGCAAGTCTATCGAAGACATTTCGGCCGCTCTTTGCCAGTAATAGCCTGCAATAATCTGGTTAAAAGCACCTCCTTTATGGAGGTGTTTTTTGTAGGAGTTTATAAACCGCGCAGATATACTAATACCGGCGTTGATAGAGTGCAGACTCTAATAAACCGCATACTCACGCTTAAGTAATTCCCGGCTTAGTACCTCATCCAGATTTTCCAGATCCCCGGCTTCAATTTCTATTAACGGCCAGTGGCTCTGACGCAAGCTGGTTTGTAATTGCAGGTGCGCGGCCAACTCCGCCGGTGGGCTGGCGGCGGGCCAAAAGACAATGGCTGTATTGAGTACAGGCAGGTAAAAGTCCACAGTCAGTTTTTCAGTAGCCACCATCAGCGGGTAATTCACCGCGTGCACTACACCGGCCACATATAACCAGTTATCAATCAATGCAAGCTCAGCACTGGCAAGTTGATGCCCGTCCAGGCAGTGTTCTGTTTTACCGGTAAGCGCGCTCAGCACCTGATGTAACTGGGCGTTATCCAGCAGACTTTCCGGCCAGGTGACATAGGGAATCGCGGTACTGTCGCTCTCGTGTTGCTGGCCGCCCAAGGCGCGGCCCACCGGTGTCAGTCGCCAGCCGTGAATCGCTTTTTTTATCCAGCCGCGCTCGGCCAATGCCAAATTGATCAGCCGTGCGGGCAGGTTCCATTTTTGACCAATGGTGCGGGCATTAAGCGGCGCCTCGGGCAGCAGTGTGAGTACCGGGTGGGTTTTCAGGCTCTCGGGCCAGGCGATATATTCGCCGTACTTGGGATGGTTAACATAGGTACCGCCCTCAAATCGGCCCTTTTCCGTGAGCTGCCAGTGGCCCTCTATTTTCACTATCCAATGGCTCTTGGCTAACAGAATAAACAGCTCTTTACTGTCTTTGCCAATTTCCCGCGCCAACGCAGTCGTAGACAAGTGCTTCTGCGGATGTGTGTCGTGCCCCATAAATGTGTTCTCCCAGCCTCGGCAACCAGTCTATCCTATGTACAAAAAAGAGGGTATGCAAAATAACGCTGGTCAAACCCTATACAAATCCCTATAATGCGCCCCGTCAGTCCAGCCTCATTACCGTGCCGAGAACACTGCGGGGCCAAGCTGAACAGGAGGAGGGCAATAATGCCCGGCCCATGTTAAGCCAAACCGCGTGTAACCCATCTGGTTAGTCACCCGTTTTGTTTACCCCATGGCCTACTCCCGGATGTGTAACTCGCATGTGACGCACGCTGGTATTACGCGCTGTTTGTAACAGCCGCCTTCCAGTTTTATTTTACGTGTTAATACCTCGTTACTCATAACCCAACAGGTCTATCGCCTGCTGCCGGTTTATTCCCCCTGATTGGGGTATCTGCTATCGCAGATGCCAGTACTTACTGTTATGCGAACGCCACAAGCGATCGTACAGGAACTTCTTACTATGATAACTTTTTCTGAAATGGCGCTGTCTGCTCCAGTCCTTAAAGCTGTGATCGACATCGGCTACGAACAACCGTCTCCGATTCAAGCGGCCGCCATTCCGGCACTACTCGCCGGTAAAGATATTGTCGGCCTGGCGCAAACCGGTACCGGTAAAACCGCTGCCTTCGCGCTGCCGATGCTGTCGACCATCGACGTTAGCAAAAAACACACACAAGCGCTGGTGCTGGCACCAACCCGCGAGCTTGCCATTCAAGTGGCAGAGGCGCTGCAAAGCTACGCCTGCAACCTGCCCGGCTTTCATGTGCTGCCACTGTACGGCGGCCAGGAAATGCGCGGCCAACTGCGTCAGTTACAGCGCGGTGCCCAGGTTATAGTGGGTACGCCGGGCCGGGTTATGGATCACCTGCGTCGTGGCAGCCTGGATTTATCCAAGCTCAGTCAGCTGGTGCTTGATGAAGCCGACGAAATGCTGCGCATGGGCTTTATTGATGATGTTGCCTGGATTTTGGAGCACACACCCAAAACCCGTCAAACCGCTCTTTTTTCGGCCACCATGCCCAAAGAAATTCGTCGTGTAGCACAAACTCACCTGAATAACCCCGAAGAAATTCGCATTGAAGGCGAAAGCAAAACCGGTGAAAACATTGAGCAGTGCTACTGGATGGTCAGCGGCACCCATAAACTGGATGCCCTTACCCGCATACTCGCAGTAGAAGATTTCGACGGCATTATTATGTTTGTGCGTACCAAAACCGCCACCGTTGAATTAGCTGAAAAGCTCGAAGCACGCGGTTATTCTGCTGCCGCCATTAACGGCGATATGAATCAGCAATTGCGCGAGCGCACCATTGACCGTTTGAAGAAAAACCAACTGGATATTCTTGTGGCTACCGATGTTGCCGCACGCGGTATCGATGTGGATCGTATCAGCCATGTCATCAACTACGACATTCCCTACGATAGCGAAGCCTATGTACACCGTATTGGCCGTACTGGCCGCGCCGGTCGCAGCGGCAAGGCTATTTTGTTTGTGGCACCGCGTGAAAAGCGTCTGTTGTATACCATTGAAAAAGCGACTCAACAGACCATTAAAGCCATGCAGCTGCCCAGCGGCGAAACCGTTACCGCAGCGCGCACCGAGCAATTTTTCCAAAAAATCAGCGATGTCATAGAAAGCGGTGAGAATCTGGATTTCTTTGTCAGCCTGCTGGAACGCTACAGCCGCGAAAAAGACATAGATCCACTGCAGGCTTCTGCCGCGCTAGCCTATTTGGCTCAGGTAGAGCGTCCGCTGCAGGTTAAATTGGCAGATATCAAACCGGCTCGCGAGACTTTTGATCGCAACGACAAAACAGACCGGGCTGATCGCAAGCCGCGCCAGGCTCGCCCTGCCGACGAAAATATGCGTCGCTACCGCGCCGAAGTTGGCCGCAACCACAATATTCGCCCCGGCGATCTGGTGGGCGCCATTGCCAATGAAGCCGGTTTACAAAGCCGTCAGATTGGCCAGATCAAACTGTTCGACAGTTTTGCCACTAT
>DATBNH010000036.1:0-6961 GCA_036554405.1 Cellvibrionaceae bacterium
GGGTCCCTTTGACGGCAAGCGCCTGCCGGGAGTGGCTAAAGCCAGCCTGTATAGCCAGTGGGACTGGTTGCCCTGGGCCGATGACCGCTTCGCTGTCAATCTGGCCGGGCAGTACCGCAGCCGTATTGCCAGCAGAGATGACAACAGCGAGTTCGCCCCGGCGTCTACCCTGTGGAGCCTGGGGGTGAGCGGTGAGCAATCCTGGGGTGCAAGTACCCTGAGCGCCTGGGCACGGGTGGAAAATCTTACCGATAAATCCGCCGTGGGGGCGGTGATTGTCAATCAGGGTGGCGGGCGCACCATGGAGCCTTTGCCAGGCCGACAAATGCATGTGGGGGTGAGCTGGCGACGCGGCTGGTAACCTTGGTATTAAATGAGTGTCGTCATGAATCGTTATTTTTGGTAAAAACCCCCGAAAAGTGGGAAATAGTTGCCGATTTTTAGTCCCAATTTGCCGATGATTGGAGTATGATAGCTTTTGTCATTGATGATATGTTGCGCTGTTGATCAGATCGGCTGCTGTAAGGGATTAATTGCGGTAGTATAGATGGGTGAGGGATTGTTATATCCGCTCGCTTGTCTTTTACCTGGCCCTCGCGCCCGATTTGAAACAGAGGTTGTTAAGTCCTATGGACGTGTTAGATACCATAAAGCAACAAATTGCCGATAACACGGTGATTTTGTATATGAAAGGTTCGCCCAATGCGCCCCAGTGTGGGTTCTCACAGCGTACCGCTCAGGCCGTTATGGCATGTGGCCAGCGTTTTGCCTATGTCGATGTGCTGTCAAACCCGGATATTCGTGCCAGTTTGCCGCAGTATGCTAACTGGCCTACCTTTCCCCAGCTTTGGGTTAAGGGTGAGCTAGTCGGCGGTTGTGATATCGTCGCGGAAATGTTTGAAAAAGGTGAGCTTCAGCCTTTAATTGAAGCCGCTGTAAAAAGCGATTGATTTATGCTCCTGTTGGGGCAGCTCCCGGTAACGGGCGCTGCCCATTCTTTACAGTCCTTCTGCTTTTTCTCTTATTGCCAGGTCACCCAAGCGTAGGCTGCCAGCGCGCAGGCGCCGATAAAGCTCAAACCCATCAGTGCTATCCCCAATTTGCGGTAGGGCGCGTGGCGCACCTCGATATAATCACCCTCTTTTAACGTATGTGCCTTGGTCACCAGCTCCCGGCTTTTTATCAATTTGGCCTCCAGTGCCTGCAGTTCGGCCAGATCTTCATCAAATTGGGTGGTATCGCCACTTGCGGCCTGTCGCTCGATGGCAAGGGTTTGCATACGTTGCTGTAATATTTGCTGCTGTTGCTGCAGGCGCTGGTCTAGCGAGGCGAAGGTTTTATCATCGGTCATAGGGGTCTCCTTTGGGCATACCATAGCAGATTCACCAACGCGCAGGCGGGAGAAAGTTACTCGTGCGTCGGCTGCCTTGTTATAATGTGCCCACCAATTGTATTTGCTTTTTATGCGCAGGTGTCGATGACTAACGCAAACGCCCCCAAGCCCCGCTCCTATAAAAGTTTTACCCATCCCAGGTACTGGAGCACCTGGTTAATACTGGGGCTGTTTGTGCTGGTTGCGCATATTCCGCTTGGCTTTGGCCGGGTTGTGGGCCGGGGCATCGGCGGATTATTTTACCGCTTTGCGCGTTCGCGCCGCGAGATAACCCGCGTTAATGTGGCCCTGTGTTTTCCTGAGCTCGATGCCGAGGCCCAGGACCAACGCGTGCGCTTGATTCTGGAAAACGTCGGCATCAGCTTTATGGAAACCGCTGCGGCGCTCTGGGGGCCAGATTGGCAGTTTAACCAGCGTTACACCTTAAAAGGGTTGGATATACTCAGGCGCATAGAGCAAGAGGGGCAGGGGGTGTTATTGCTGGGTGGGCATTACACTACCCTGGATGTAGCCGGGCGGATCATGGGGCTTAATATCGAGTGTGATATGATTTACCGGGTGGATCGCAACCCGCTTTTGGCAACGGCCATAGCGCGCGCGCGGGAGCGGCTTTCCGGGCAGTGCATCGCTCGCTCGGATTTGCGCTTGCTGGTGAAAAATCTGCGTAAGGGGCGGCGCATCTGGTACGCCCCCGATCAAGACTTCGGACGAGGTAACACGGTGTTCGCGCCTTTTTTTGGCGTGCCCGCTGCAACGGTGACGGCTACGGCTAAACTTGCCGCCATGGGGCGTGCGCGGGTGGTGCCCTTTGAGCACTACCGCGATGCAGACGGCATCTACCATGTCGAAATCAAAGAGCCTTTGGAAAACTATCCCTCGGGAGATGACCTGACCGATGCCACGTGTACCAACGCGGTGGTGGAGTCGGTCGTTCAGCGTTATCCAGAGCAATACCTGTGGGTGCACCGGCGCTTTAAAACACGCCCCGAGGGCGAGCCGTCGCCTTACCCCAAACGACGTAAAGCCCGTGCCAGATAGCCCCTAATCTGCTAATATCGCCGCCTTTTCGATTCCCCAGACAGGAAATCAATCATGGGTCTTGCAGACAAAGTACTCGCTGTTAATGACGACCTTCCTATTCGTACCGATTTACCGGTGCACAGCGGTAAGGTGCGCTCGGTCTATTGGCTGACCGAGGCCGATAGTCGGCGTTTGATTGCCGAGAAAGGTTACCCGGTGGCCGCCGATGCGCCCTTGGCCATTATGGTTATCAGTGATCGTATCTCGGCTTTTGATTGCATCTGGCATGGCGAGGGCGGTATGCAGGGGGTGCCGGGTAAGGGCGCGGCCTTAAATGCCATTGCCAATCACTGGTTTGGCCTGTTTCGCGAAAAAGGCCTGGCCGACAGTCATATTGTGGATATTCCCCATCCACTGGTGTGGATTGTGCAAAAAGCCCGGCCGATTCTGATCGAGGCCATTTGTCGGCAGTATATTACCGGCTCCATGTGGCGCGCCTACAGTAAGGGTGAGCGCGAGTTTTGCGGTATTCAGCTGCCCGATGATTTGCACAAAGACCAAAAACTGCCCGAGCTTTTGATCACCCCCTCCACCAAAGGTATTCTCAAGGGTATTCCCGGAGTGCCGGAGGCGGATGATGTCAATATTACACGCGCCGATATCGAGGCCAATTATGCGGCATTTAACTTTCGCTCCCCGCAAGATGTCGATGTCTATGAGCGCCTGCTTAAAGAGGGCTTTGAGGTAATCAGCGCGGCATTGGCCGGTATTGATCAGATTTTTGTGGATACCAAGTTTGAATTTGGCTACGTCACCGATGCCCAGGGGAAGGAAAAGCTGATCTATATGGACGAGGTGGGTACCCCTGACTCATCGCGCGTTTGGGATGGCAGCGATTACCGCGAAGGCCGTGTGGTGGAAAAATCCAAAGAGGCTTTTCGCCAATTGCTGCTCGGTCACTTTGCCGATGCGGATATATTACTCAATAAAGATCGCATGCAAGAGCGCAAGGCACTGGCTCGCGACAATGCCCTGCCAGAGGCGGTAATGATGGATGTATCGCGTACTTATCTGGATATCGCGGCCACCATCACCGGCTCTGCGCTGGTTTTGTCTGAAAACCCCAAGCAGGAAATTATTGATGTGTTGCGCGAGGGTTATGATCTGATCGTGTAATAGCCGGCTAGCCTTCGTCCCACTCCCAGCGCAGGGGCTGGCCAAAATCGTCGTAAATGATTTTTTTGCGGGGGCGCCGTTTGCTGGCCGGGGTGCCCGAGCGAGGTTTGAGCGGTGCGGGCTTGCGCCGCTGATCGATAACGGCAACCAGCTCACTCAGTGGCGTGCGGGTTTCGGTCTCGGACTTTTTATCGAATACATGTGGCAGAGGCCGATTGTGATCTTCACGCCCGGAAATGCCAGAGGCCACCTGATTAACGTAACCTCCTCGATCGAGATAATCGCGCATGGCCATTTCCAATTCCTGGCGCACTTGCTTTTTGGTTTTGATCATAGGCTTCATGATGAAATAGGTTGGTTAAAGTTGGGTGGCAAAGCCGTTTAGAATAGCAGCTTGAGCGCTATTGGGGCAACACATCCCGGGCGCTGGGCTTAGAAGGTTCACAATGACCGATGTAACACTGAAAATTACTGAGATTTTTTACTCGCTACAAGGTGAGTCGAACACGGTGGGTTTACCTACCGTGTTTGTGCGCCTGACCGGGTGTCCGCTGCGTTGTCAGTACTGTGACAGCGAGTACGCATTTTACGGCGGCGAGCGTTTGGCGCTGGATACTATTGTGGCCAAGGTTGCGGCGTATAAACCGCGCTATGTCTGTGTGACCGGTGGCGAACCGCTGGCCCAGCGCGACTGCCTGAAATTGTTAACGCAGTTGTGCGATGCGGGTTATCAGGTATCGCTGGAAACCAGTGGTGCCCTGGCCCTTGATAATGTGGACTCGCGGGTGGTGAAAGTGATGGACCTCAAAACCCCGGGCTCCGGTGAGGTGGCGCGCAATCGCTGGGAGAATATCGCCTGTTTGAATGCATCAGATCAGATAAAATTTGTTATTTGCTCGCGCGAGGATTATCAGTGGGCCAAGCTGAAAATGGATGAATGGCAGCTGGCCGACAAAGTCGCAGAGGTGCTTTTTTCGCCCAGCTACGGACAGGTAGAGGCGCGCGATTTGGCCGAGTGGATTATTGCCGATAATTTACCTGTGCGTTTTCAAATGCAGCTGCACAAGCTGCTGTGGGATGACACTCCCGGCCATTAACTAACCCCAGATTAAGCAGGACATGTTATGACCCATAAAAAAGCCGTGGTGCTTGTATCGGGCGGGCTGGATTCCACCACCGCCCTGGCTATTGCCAGAAGTGAAGGCTTTGAGTGCTACAGCATAAGCTTCGACTACGGCCAGCGTATGCGCGCCGAACTGGTGGCCGCCGAACGCGCATCGCGTGCTCATGGCAGTGTTGAGCACAAGGTCATCAAGCTGGATCTGGGCGCCATCGGTGGCTCGGCGCTGACCGATATGCGCATCGATGTGCCCGAACAGGAATCCGCAGGCGTACCGGTGACTTATGTGCCGGCGCGCAACACCATCTTTTTGTCCATAGCCCTGGGCTGGGCCGAGGTGCTCGGCGCGCAGGATATTTTTATTGGGGTGAACGCGGTGGATTATTCGGGCTACCCGGACTGTCGGCCCGATTACATAGCGGCCTATGAGCATATGGCTACCCTGGCCACCCGTGCCGGTAGCGAAGGGCAATCGCTGCGGATCCGCACACCACTGATCGAGCTGTCGAAAGCGCAGATTGTTGAACGTGGTTTGGCGCTGGGGGTGGATTACAGCTTAACCGTATCCTGCTATCAGGCCGACGATGACGGCCGCGCCTGTGGCCGCTGTGACAGCTGCCGCCTGCGCAAACAGGGCTTTGCGGCGCTGGGTGTGAGCGACCCCACCCGTTATCGTCAATAACCGCCATTGCTGCTTTTTTACACTAAGCCCTTGTTTGGCTGGTGATTTTTATATCGGCTTTTAGCGTAATAGCGGAAAAACCGCTTGTTTTTTCCGCTTAAATCATTATTATGTGCGCCTCTTCAGCGCCCACCGGTCACAAGTGGTGAGCAATGCGCATCAGCGCAGCTGAATACAGGTTTATGGGTCGTTAGCTCAGCTGGTAGAGCAGTTGGCTTTTAACCAATTGGTCACTGGTTCGAATCCAGTACGACCCACCATATACAGAGCCCTGTGTAACTGAGGTTGCACGTCGGTGGTTACTGGTTCGACCAATCGCCTGGAGCGATTGGGACCGCCGCAGGCGGGCGCGTAGCGCCCGAGCACAGGGAAGTGTGAGGTCTATCCAGTACGACCCACCATATTCCGGGCCGCACGGCGGTCAAGCGCAGGAAGCGCGATGTTTATGTAGGTTGGGTAAGCCCAGCGCCACCCAACAAGAGGCGCGAGGCCAACTCGCAAAGATGGAAGGTGAGTGCCAAAGTGCCTCAATACAATCAGTTTACGGGTCGTTAGCTCAGCTGGTAGAGCAGTTGGCTTTTAACCAATTGGTCACTGGTTCGAATCCAGTACGACCCACCAATGAGAGATACCGACACGTGCAAGCGTGTCGGTATTTTTTTGTCCAAGAAAGCTCACTGGTTCGACCAATCGCCGGGAGCGATTGGGACCGCCCCAGGCGAGCGCGCAGCGCTTGAGCACACCGAATGTGCGAGGTCCATCCAGCACGACCCACCAATCAGAAAGACCGACGCGCGCAAGCGTGTCGATATTTTGTCTGGAATTCCCCCCATGGCAGCATAGGGGGGTTTCTGTTTAAATGGTGAGCTACAAAAAACCTTGGGGATCACAATGAAACGACTCCTGCTGGCCCTGCTGTGCTGCGCGCCTATTTCCTTTGCTCAAGCCATCACCACCGGCCCATTGAGTGCCTTGCCGGTTAATAAGCCTTTGATGCTGGTGGCATTGGCGGTGCTGCTGGTGGTCGTCACTTTTATTGTGTTTAAGCGCAAGAGCATGCCCCTTGCGGTAACGCCGCTCATAGTGCTGGCAACAGCCGCTGTGCTCTGGCAAGTGCCTGCGTTAAAAGCACAGGTAATGCTGGCTTTTACCAACCCCGCTGGCGAGACTTTGCCAATTACCGTTGATTTCGATGGAGACAGCCAGAGCTTTGCCGCAGCGGATTTTACCAATAGCTCAGGTGATGCGCTCACTATCCGCCAGATACTCTTGCCCACATTTGAGGAATGTTTTCCCGATGGTTTGGAACCGTTAACAACACCGCCAGCAGAAGTGTTTACTCCGTGCAGTGAAGGGCAGGTATTACGCAATAACGCCAGCTGCCGGGTAGATGTTCACAGTGTATGTGCTGATTTGGCGCTAGCGGCTGCTACCACGCTCAGCCCCCTTACTCAAAACCTGGCTCTGTCAGTCAATAGCCCAGCCGCTGATCCGGCATTGGCTGGCAATGCTCGCCTGATCCGGATGGAAAATACCGGCTCGGCCCCGGCAAACAATGTGCAGGTTAATA
>DATBNH010000037.1:0-12016 GCA_036554405.1 Cellvibrionaceae bacterium
AGCTTCATAGAAAGCAGAATGTGCAGCGAGCGATATCCGCGCGTAAGACTTAAGCCATATAATTCAGGAGCAAATAGTGACTTCCAAACTTGAACAACTCAGAGCTATGACCGATGTTGTTGCCGACACCGGTGACATTGAAGCGATTAAACTCTACAAACCCCAAGACGCCACCACCAACCCTTCGCTGTTGTACAAAGCGGCACAACTGCCCCAGTACAAAGACCTGATTGCACGCTGTATTGATGCGGCTAAAAAAGAGGGCGGCAGCGGTGATGAGCTGATCAAGTCGACCAGCGATCATTTCTCTGTGGCGATTGGCTGCGAAATTTTAAAACTGGTGCCCGGACGTATTTCTACCGAAGTGGATGCGCGCTTGAGCTTCAATGAGAAAGCGAGCATCAGCAAAGCCCACCATTTGATTGACCTGTACGACAAAAATGGTATTGATAAATCCCGCGTACTGATTAAGCTCGCCTCAACCTGGGAAGGTATTCGTGCCGCAGAAAAACTGGAAAAAGAAGGCATTAACTGTAACCTGACCTTGCTGTTCGGTTTTAATCAGGCCGCTGCCTGTGCAGATGCCGGGGTGTTTTTAATCTCGCCTTTCGTGGGCCGTATTCTCGACTGGTACAAAGCTAACACCGACAAAAAAGAATACACCGCCGAAGAAGATCCCGGTGTGATTTCTGTGCGCCATATTTACAACTACTACAAGCAAAACGGTTTTAACACCGTGGTGATGGGCGCAAGCTTTCGCAATAAGGGCGAAATTGAAGCGCTGGCCGGTTGTGACCGCCTGACTATTAGCCCACAGTTACTGCAAGAGCTGGAAGACGATACCGGCACCTTGACTCGCCGCTTATCGGCAGACAATTCTGGCGACAAAATCGCGTTGCTGAACGATACTGAAAGCAGCTTCCGTTTTGGCATGAATGACGATGCCATGGCCACCGAAAAGCTGGCTGAAGGTATTCGCAATTTTGCCAAGGATCAAGTGAGCCTGGAAAAACTGCTCAAAGAGCTTGCCAGTGCTTGATTTTTTCAAAGACCTGCTCGTCAACCGCCCCTCCGGGGGCGGCAATTCTGAAGCACTGCCTTTCAGCCAAGAACAACTGGCAGCAGCAGCGTTAATGCTGGAAGTGGCTGCGGCAGATCACACCCTCGACGATGCCGAACTTGCCACCTTCAAACAGGTTATCGGCCGCGCCTATCACCTGGATAGCGAACAGGTTGAACATTTGCATCAGTTGGCAAGTCACAAGCAAGAAAATGCAACATCCTTGCATCAGTTTACCCAGCGTATTAACGAGCACAGCGATCATCAAGAGAAGTTCAATTTAATTAAAGCCATGTGGCAAGTTGCACTGGCAGATGACGACTTGCACAAATATGAAGAGAATATTATTCGCCGGGTGGCAGATTTAATATATGTGTCACACACAGATTTTTTAGTGGCCAGAAACCTAGCTCGGGAGGAACAACAATAACACCTACTGGCCGTCTTCTAACATACCCACCAGGTTAGTAAAGGTTTCTTTATTGTCATCGTTAAGGCTCATCAACACTTTGTGTGCCTCAATCACTTTGGCTTTAAGCACATCTTCCGCATCCGCATCGGCCTCTTCCAGAGCCTGCGCTGGCTCCACTGGTGCTTTAAAGGCATTGCAAATAGTAAAAATATCAGCAAAGCCCATGGTGTCCAGCACCCGGTTAATACTGTCATTGGTCGACAATACCACAGGGCGGGTACCTAACCGATCAAAACCTAAAAGCGATATTTTAGCCATCAGGCCCAAGGTGGTGCTATCAATGGCTTCGGCCTCTGACAGATCAAACAATACAGCACTGAAATCGGCAGCGCCGAACATATCATCAATAAACTGATCAAAGGAAATACACAATGTCAGGCGCACATCGCCCACCATTTTAATAACGTAAACACCCTGATGATCGGCAACCAGAATCTGACCAGGTCGCATATTAAAAACCCCGGCTAATGGTCAAAACAGCGATATCGTCCGGCGTCTCGTCTATTTCTTTCAACGCGAGCGCGGCACAAACTGAATCAAGATTCTGCGCTTTTTTCGCCAGTAAATCCAGTAAATACGCCTCTTTTTGCTCCAGTGTTTTCGGTGGCAACACTTCCAGTATACCGTCGGAAAAACACACCAGCGAAAACTGCTCGGGCAATTGCATTTCATGCACGTCCCAGTGTATATCATTAAAAATACCCACCGGCTTGCCACGACCGGTTAAAAACACGGCCTGCCCATTTGTCACCAATATGGGCATAGGCAAATGTCCGGCCACTACATAGCGCATACGATGGGTGTGGGTGTCGATCACGCCCACAAAAAATGTCAGATGGTGATTAAGACTGGTCTCATTCAATTCGCGATTGATATCTTGCAGCATTAAATCGGCGCCTTGCTCAAAAGAGGCTTCATCACTAAACAGACCCTCTTCGCGCACCATGCGGCTAACTAAATGCTTTAACCAGATGGTGACAAAAGCCGAAGAGGCACCGTGACCGGAAACATCAGCCAGGTAAAAGGCCAGGTAGCGGCCGCGTATATGAGCGTAATCGACAAAATCGCCGCTGAGATATAACGATGGCGCAATATGGTGGCCAATATCATAACCCTCGTCAGTGACAAAAGGCTTGGGCAACAATCGCCTTTGTACCTGCCGCCCCGCCAATTGATCGCGCTCTAGTACCCGCAGGTTTTCTCGCAGATCTTTATTGGCCAGCTCAATTTTTTCGCGGTATTTTTTATTCTCCGCCAGTAAATCGCAACGCTCCAGCGCTTTTTGCACCGAGTGCACCAGCACTTCCATATCGACAATGGGTTTAATCAAGTAGTCGCTGGCACCTAGCCGCAGGGCCGAGACCACATCGCTCATCACTCCGGCACCGGAGATCACAATCACTGGAATATCGGTGGAAATTTCATGTAATCGGCGCAAAACTCCCAAGCCATCGAGCCCCGGCATACGCAAATCAGTAATAATCAGCTCGGGCTTGTGCGCTAAAAAAAGTGCCAGCCCCTCGCTACCCTCGGTCGCTTCCAGCACCCGGTAGCCACTGTCTTCGAGGTAAGTAGCAATGCTTTGACGCACGGGCGCATCGTCATCAATAATCAGCAATGTGCGACCGGTTTCAGTCATGATTCAATCCGCTGGCCTTTGTAAAAGCAGGCGTAGTTGCAATAAATGCCAAGGCAGGCACAAAATGTGTGGGCAAAGCCAAAAGCCATATAGCATATGGTCCGTTGGACAACCCGAATGGCGCATTACATTACTCCCTTATACCCCGGGGCGCAAGCCATTACCCTGTCACAGAGACACAGAGAAAAGCTGGAGCCAATAGCATTTCACTGCTAATCTTGAGCGTGTAGATCTGATAATAATTGCGACGCAAGGCGCCGCTGGCACGAGGAGCATTCCATGAGCCTGTCTGACAAGTCCTATCAGGAAAAACGCGATTTCTTGCGGATGAAAATCCAGACACCTCTCGGTGTCGAATTAAATCATGATGGTCAGCACTATGCAGGGTTGTGCCGAGAACTCAGCGGCGGCGGTATGCAGGTCGAGCTCAGCAAGCCATTGGCCGAAGGCGAAGAGCTGGAAGTACGGGTTATCTCCACTCACGGGCACAGCCCACAGCTACATGCCAGAGCACGCGTGGTGCGTGCCCAAACTGATGGCGACACGCATCTGATCGGTTTGGAAATAATCGAGGTACTGGATTAGGCTAAATGGCCGTGCCGGGCTACCGGCACACCGAAAGCTGATTAAAAGTCGCCAAACTCACCAAAATCATCATCGGCACCGGCACCAAAGGTGTCTTCTACCTGACCATCGTTAATCAGGTATTCACGGCGCTGTAAGTAGGCTTCACGCAATAGTGTATATTTGTCCGAGCCAATATCCTGCTCCATAGCCAGTAGCGAAGAGCGGGTATTGATTGCCTCGACAATACGGACTTCTATGGTAGTGCGGGTATGGCCGGCGTAGCTCATAGGCTCTGTTACCCAGTCTACCGGGATGCTCGCGGTATCGCGCAGGGTACGTGGCCCCAACAATGGCAACACCAGATAGGGACCGTTGCTCACGCCCCAGACCCCCAATGTTTGACCAAAGTCTTCACCGTCGGTTTTTTCCAGCCCCATATGCTGTGCCACATCAAACAAGCCCGCGACCCCCAAGGTCGTGTTTATTAAAAAACGCCCGGTATCTTTACCCGCCTGGCCCGGCTTGCCCTGCAAGAGGCCGTTAAACACGTTACGTATTTCCAGCGCGTTGCTAAACACATTGCCCACTCCCTGGCGCACAGGCTGTGGTGTCACCTTGCGGTAACCCAGGGTAACCGGCTTTAAAAGATAGCGATCGGTGGTGTCGTTAAAGGCAAACATAGCGCGGTTAAAGCCTTCCCAGGGGTCGTGATCGTCCGCATGGCAGACACTGGTAGCGGCCAGAGTAAAACAGAGGCCGAGCAGTAAGCGGTGTAGGTAGGTCATTGCCTAGATCCAATAAGTGGGTAGCTACTGAAATGAACGACGATTCACATCATACGCCAGAGCCGCCGCAGGTTCAATTTGGCTGATACGGGGGCGATAAGGTTAGCAGAATATCTTCAGACCACAAGGTATTTAATAGCTCCTCTCCAGGCTGCAATAAAGCCTCGGGCTCACTGTAACCCAAGGTCACGGCCATCTGTTGCAATGCTTGGCGACCGGTTGTGGGTTCGGACTGCAATAGCTGTATGAGATTGACCGTCACAGCATTGGAGGCCATAAAATTCACCTGATCGGCCCGGTTACGATAAACCAGCAAAAAGACCGGTTCTTCAAGCGGCTGGGTGGGCTGGAAGTCTGGGCTCAACTGATGTACCGGAAAACTGTAGCACAGGCTCCACACCAGCGGGGACACGTATAGTGTGGCATCCAGTAGCGATTGACCAGCGCCGTTGTCAGCCGGCAGCTCCTCGTCGGCTACATCCAGTGCCAATTCTACCCACTCGTAGTGGGCAAGCTCCAGCATAAACGCCGGATCGCCCTCGCGCAGCCCGCGCGCTTGCAGGAACCGCAAAAATTCTTGGCTAATTTCAAGAAAATACGGCGATTGGCAGCGATATTCCCGGATAAATTCACGCACCAGGGTATGGTAGGCATCCGTATCGAGAATTTCTTTCAAAACCGGAAAAGCGCCGGCAATAAAGCCCTCGATATTGTTGTAAATTAATTCACGGTAAATACCCAAGCGACGATCTTCTACATCTCCGGGCGCCGATTTTTCGACCGGATTACGCAAGTGCTCTGTCAACATCAACTGCGAACGCTGAAACGCCGGAACACTCATGCCTGTAGCGCTCCGGCTTCCACCCGCTCGGATACGGCAGGTGCCAACTGCTGCAATTGACGAATATGATCCACCTCAGCCAGTAACTCTGGCATTGGCGGGAAGTTGAAATCGCGCTCTAGCAATGTGGGGATAGCACCGGCCAAGCGGTAAGTTTGCTGCAATAACTGCCATACAGGGTCAATTATCGGGGCGCCGTGGGTATCTACCCGTAAATCTTCAGCCTCGTGATAGTGGCCGGCCACATGCATATACACCACCCGCTCCAGAGGCAGGCTGGCAATAAATTCAAGCGGGTCATAACGGTGGTTAATGCCGTTAACGTAGGCGTTATTAACATCCAGCAGCAGATCACAATCGGCCTCGGCCACCACCGCCTGAATAAACTCCAACTCACTCATCTGTTGACCCGGCGCGCAGTAATAAGAGGCGTTTTCCAAAGCGATGCGCTGCCCCAGAATATCCTGTGCCTGACGCACCCGTGCGGCCACATAGTGCACAGACTCCTCGGTAAAGGGTATGGGCAGCAGGTCATAAAGCTGGCCATCATCGCTACAATAGCTCAGATGCTCGGTATAACAGCGAATGTTATGTTCAGCAAGGAAAGCCTTGGTACGGGTCAGTAACGACCGATCAAGCGGGGCAGAAGAACCAATAGACAGTGACAAGCCGTGGCAGACAAACGGATAGCGTTCGGTAAATCGGCGCAATTGCTTGCCCAGACGGCCACCTACACCTATCCAGTTCTCGGGGGCAATCTCCATAAAATCTATGTTACCCGCTGATACATCAGCCAGTTGTTGCAACAGTGCCCGGCGCAGGCCAAGGCCCGCGCCGCTCACCGGGTAAACGGGGCCAGTCATTACTGAGCGCCGCACTTACCTTCGCCACATTTACCTTCGCTCTCGGCTTTTTTGGCATCGCCACCGCACTTGCCTTCGCCGCATTTGCCTTCTTTTTCAGCTTTTTTGGCATCGCCACCGCACTTGCCCTCGCCACACTTACCTTCTTTTTCGGCTTTTTTGGCATCGCCACCACACTTGCCTTCACCGCATTTGCCCTCTTTTTCGGCTTTTTTGGCTTCGCCACCGCACTTGCCTTCACCGCATTTGCCCTCGGCATGATCGGCGTCACCATGGTTAGCAGCAAGTTTATAGCCGGCACTTAAAGGCTCAGCCGCAAAGGGATTTTCGGCGGCGGAAGCCATAGGCACCATAGCGGCAGAGGCCATAAAAGCGGCGCCAACAGCTGCCGCCAAGGGGGATAAGGTCTTCTTATTCATAGTATTCTCCGTTAAATAATGATTTGTGGGGTGAAACCTGACCAGACAACCATAGCCCTTTACTACCAAAAAGCCAGTGCTATGGATCACAAGGACACCATATAGACGCGCCAAACCCACATTTATTACATCGGTCAGCCACTTTTTTTGACTTTTTAACTGTATCTACTGCCCTGTCGCCTCGGCCCAGAGCTTGTTGAGGCGCTTGGCTGACACGGGAAAACGCGTCTTCAGTGTCTGGGCAAACAGTGATACGCGAAACTCCTCCAATGCCCAACGATACTGGCTGAGCGCGGGGTTTTCATGTAACACATGCACTCCTTGAGCCTGAATATGAGCAGTAAGGCGCGCTTCGTGAGGCTCAAGCTCTGCCATCAATACCCGATCTTTTTGTGGGTTGAGCGCCGCTTTCTCGAGCCGCAAGCCTATGCCCTGTAAATAGCGCGGGTATTCATCAAACCACTGCCGGGGCGTCATAAACACCACATTCTCTTGGAACAGGCGGCCCAGCTGCTGGTTGATATCGGCGGCGGCCAAGGCTATGGTCAATGCATTTTTAGCGCCTTTAAGCTGCTTTTTAATACTCACCACCTGCGCCAGCGCCTCCACCAGGGTGCGCTCCAGTTGCTCGGCGGTGGCCACCAGTTGCGGCTTCACAGTTTGCAGGCAGATGTCGAATGCTTCGCGTGTGCGCGGCAGATTGCCATCGGGCATGGCCAGCTGTCTTACCGCCGCCAACATCACATCATCGGCCACAGCATCGCGGTTACCAATGTGTACCACCGAAAGCCCCAGCTCGCGGCCTTTAAACAGATTTTTTTGCAAGTATTTAACCGTTTCTTTGCTCTGTAACAGCAGCAGACGCGCCACCCCCGCCAGCGACACAAAATGCGCCTCGGCGGCGCTGTCTAAAACCTGCAAAGACACCGAGGACGACTGATCCCGAAGCGCCGGGTAGGCACGAATAGACAATCCCTGACGGGTCAGTTGCACAGACTCGGGCAGATCAGCCTCCCAGTCGGTCATGTTATCGCGAGTAATAGTATCGGCGGCATCGCGGATATTATCCTGAACCCGCTCCCGATAACGGGCTCGCAAATCGGCCAGATCGCGCCCCTCGGCCAGGGTCTTGCCGCGCTCGTCTACCACCTTGACATTCATGCGGTAAAAATCTTCAATGCCCGCCGTCTGCCAATCGCTTTCCTTAAGTTCCACCAATGTCTGGCGCTTGAGTTGATGCGCCAGCGCATCGGTGAGTGGAATATTGTCAGGCGCCATGTCCGCCAGCGCTTTGTCTACCACATCGGGCACCGGCACAAAGTGTTTGCGCAGGCTTTTGGGCAGGCTTTTGATCAGGTCGATGCATTTATCCCGCAGCATGCCCGGCACTAACCACTCTAAGCGATACGCGGGCACCTGATGCAAAAGGCTGACCGGCACATGCACGCTGACGCCATCGGCCACATGCCCCGGCTCAAAGTGATAGCTGAGCGGCCAGCTAATACCCTTGTAGCTGAGCTGATCGGGAAATTGTACCTCGGTGATGGCAGTGGCGCCGTGTTGCATCAACCTTTCACGGGGTATTGTTAACAGGTCGGGCTGGTTTTGTTCGGCCTGTTTACGCCAGTGATCAAAACCGGCACGGTTGATAACCTCAGCCGGAACTCGCTCATCATAAAACTGGAAAATCACCTCATCGTCGGCGAGAATATCGCGTCGCCGAGACTTAGCCTCAAGGGCTTGCAGCTCATCTATTAACGCCTGATTGTGGCGCATAAACGCCGGAGGTTTTTGCCCGCGTTTGCAGTAGCGGCCCTCTACCAGTGCACTGCGAATAAACACTTCGCGACACACAACCGGGTCAATTTGGCTATATCCGATGCGCTGTTTTTCTACCAGCGTTAAACCGTAGAGCGTTACTTTTTCAAAAGCTTTAACCTGCCCACTTTTAGGGTCGTAATGGGGCTCAAAGTAGTTGCGCTTAACCAAATGCTCGGCGGCCTCCAACAACCACTCGGGCTCTACCTTGGCCACCGTGTGGGCAAACAATTGACTGGTTTCAATGAGCTCAGCGGCCACCAGCCACTTGGGGCGTTTTTTGTGTTGCGATGACCCGGGAAAAATAGCAAAGCGACGATTGCGCGCCCCCATATATTCGCGGCCCTCATCGTGAAAACCCATATTGCCCAATAACCCTGGCACTAGAGCGCGATGAATAGCTGCGTAATTAGCCGGCTGTTGATTAAAGCGCAGCTTGAGTTTTTTGCACGCCAGTTTTAATTGGTGATGAATATCTCGCCACTCACGCAGGCGCATAAAAGACAGAAATTCTTTTTGGCAGCGCTTGCGCCACTGATTTTGGCTGAGTGCCTGACGCTCGGTTTCAAAATACTGCCAGAGATTCACATAGGCGATAAAATCGGAGTTTTCATCAAAAAAGCGCCGATGCATTTGATCGGCGGCTTGTTGTTTTTCTGCCGGGCGCTCGCGCGGGTCTTGCACGGCCAGGGCACTGACAATAATCAACACTTCGGTTAACGAGCCCTCGGCATCGGCGGCCAACAACATTCGCGCCAGCTGTGGGTCTACCGATAGTTGCGCCAGCCGCTTGCCCTCGGGGGTGAGTTTGTTGTGCCGGTTGACCGCATGCAGCGCCTGCAACAGCGCAAAACCATCGTTAATCAAACGCGAGTCGGGCGCATCCACAAACGGAAACTGGTGGATATCGCCAATATTCAACTGCAACATCTGCAAGATTACTGCAGCGAGATTAGTGCGCAGAATCTCTGCATCGGTAAATTCTGGGCGGTTTAAAAAATCCTCTTCGCTGTAAAGGCGTATGCAGATGCCGTTACTCACCCGCCCACACCGTCCCTTGCGCTGATTGGCGCTGGCTTGAGAAATCGCTTCAATAGGCAATCGCTGCACCTTGGTACGCACACTGTAGCGGCTGATTCTCGCCACGCCGGTGTCGATCACATAGCGAATGCCGGGCACGGTGATAGAGGTTTCTGCCACGTTGGTGGCCAATACCACACGACGTCCCTTGTGGGGCGCAAACACCCGGTTCTGCTCGGCCAGGGTCAAGCGCGCGTAAAAAGGCAGCACCTCCAGATGACGAAAATCCGCTTCGCGCAAACGCTTGGCGGTTTCGCGAATTTCGCGCTCACCGCTTAAAAATACCAGTATATCGCCGCCTTTAGGGCCATTGCCGGCGCGCTCATGATCGTGAATTTCGCCAATGGCATCGAGTATGGGTTGCACGCTATCGCTGTTATCTTCACTGTCAAAAGTGGGGCGATACCACACATCTACCGGGTAGGTACGACCCGACACTTCAATCACCGGCGCTCTATTAAAATGTTCGGAAAAACGCTGCACATCAATCGTAGCCGAAGTAATAATCAGCTTTAAATCGGGGCGCTTGGGTAACAATTGCTTAAGATAACCCAACAAAAAATCAATATTAAGGCTGCGTTCGTGAGCCTCGTCGATAATCAGCGTGTCGTAGCGGTTAAGAAACGGGTCCTGCTGAATTTCTGCCAAGAGTATGCCGTCGGTCATTACCTTGATTAAGGTATTGTCATCGGCCTGCTCGGTAAAACGTACCTGATAACCCACGGTTTCACCCAATGGGCTTGCCAGCTCTTCGGCCACACGTGCTGCCACCGTCTGCGCGGCAATACGCCGCGGTTGGGTATGGCCAATCATACCGCGCACGCCCAGGCCCAACTGCAAGCAAATTTTAGGCAGCTGGGTGGTTTTACCCGAGCCGGTTTCACCGGCCAACACCACCACTTGATGCTCGCTAATCAGCTTGGCAATCTCATCGCGTTTGCCACTGACGGGCAGCTGCTCAGGAAAGTCGATTCGCTCTGGCACTCGATTGCGCCTTACCTGCAGCTGCTGTCTGGATGCATCGACATCGGCCAACCAACGGTTTATGGCCTGTTCATCTTGTGGTTTTTTGCCACGGTTAAGTGTATGGGCACGACGACGGAGGCGATGCACATCGTTGAGCATCACCTCGCTTAACACGTTATCGAGCTGGGGGGGCAAACCTGGCATAACGACTCCCAATTAACCAGGCGCTATTGTACCTGTTCTTGATAAAAAAATATGAACCTCTGGGCAATTGAGCGCGACACAGCAGTAGTGACTACATCAATCGGGAGATATACCATGTCAGCACATAGCTTGAAACTCAGCATAGCCGTCATCGCCCTAAGCCTGTCAATGGGAGCCAATGCCGCCGGTTATTTAAAAATCGGGGATATTAAAGGCGAGTTACAAAATAGTGAGGCGCCACAATCAGCTCAAGGGAAAACCGCTACTAGCCAAGGCGAGCCCATTAACGGCGGACTCAATCGCGATACTATTCGGCGCACGGCCAACAGCGATAAGCCCATGAGCCTTGATAAAACCAAACCCAAGCAAACCACATCTACGCCATTACCTACAGGCGAGACCCGATTACACGGCATTGAGCCGGATGAAATTGACTGAAAATAGTGCCGGACCGCAAAGGCCCGGCATAGGCAGGTTTACTTTTCCAGTAGTGAACGCAACATCCATGCGGTTTTTTCGTGAATCTGGATGCGCTGAGTGAGCAAGTCGCCGGTGGCCTCATCGTTGGCTTTTTCAATTATAGGGTAGAGGGCACGGGCGGTACGTACCACCGACTCCTGCCCTTCCACCAATTGCTTGATCATATCCGTAGCCACGGGAATACCATCTTCTTCTTTAATACTCGACAGCTCGGCATATTGTTTATAAGTGCCGGGGGCAGGATAACCCAGCGAGCGAATACGCTCGGCAATATCATCCACCGCTACAGCAAGCTCTGTGTATTGAGTTTCGAACATTAAATGCAGCGTCTGGAACATAGGGCCGGTAACGTTCCAGTGAAAATTATGGGTTTTCAAATACAGGGTATAAGTATCGGCCAATACCCGTGACAAACCCTCGGCCAGTTGTTTTCGATCATTTTGATCAATACCAATATCAATATCCATGGTGTGCTCCTTTGTCGGTTTAATGGGTGCCCTGTCGGCATTTTGGTTAGCACCAGTATGGCGGCGATCAGGCAAAATTAACAATCAACTTAAGCAATAGTCGCTATTGTTGTATTTTATCGGCACTGGTGTATTCATTGTGAATCACCTGCCCTTGATCAAACACAACAAACTCCCCCGGCCGCATCTGTTGCCATTGCTCGTTGGCGGTGAGGGGGTTGGTGGCAATCACCGTGACAATATCATTAATGGTGGTGTGCTCGCCAAAATCAACCGCTACATCGGCATCGGCCAGCCGCGCTTCGCCAAACGGGGCACGACGGGTTAACCAATGCAATCGGGTTGAGCAGTAGGC
>DATBNH010000044.1:0-3658 GCA_036554405.1 Cellvibrionaceae bacterium
ATAGTGGAGAACGGCTTTCTTTGCGGGGGCTCTATACGCTAAGTTTAGATTCGCTCGGACAACTAGATGATAACACTTTGGTGGCATTGGTCCGATCCGGGTATATGGAGCTTATATACACCATGTCGATTTCATTGAAGCAGTTTAATTCCCTAGCGTATGTTCGTAACAAAAAGCCAGGGAGCCTCTGATTGAGTCAAGGCGGTGTCTCGACAACTGCTCCTGCGTTACCGGCATTCAGGCCATCCATGGCTTTTGGCGTTCTTCGCAGGGACCAATCGGCCGGGATGGTACTCGTTAATCTGGTTGTCCTTGTCAAGAAGAACAACGCGGCGGATGGACGTTTTGGCGCTTACGCTTCAAAAAGATCTGGACGCATGGATGGATACAACAATAATCAACGAACTCACCAAGGCAAGATGTGTTGCGGCCGAACGCCGATAGACACATTGCTTGATGGGAAAAAATCTGGGCCGAGAAAAACATAGCTCAGATCTAAACTGACAGGCGCCAGGCACAAATCGGGTAACTGTCAGATCAAGTCTGAGCTACTATAAAGGGGGTGATCCGGTTGAGCCGGTTGGTCTGTATGCCTCTGGCACCAGCGGGCAGGGTCAAGTTTGGGCGCCGAAGAGTTTGCGCATTATCCACAACACCACCATAGCTGCCACGCTGAGCGCGCCTGCCTGCACGATTTCGAAGGGCCACAAGTTGTGCGAGGTGGGGTTGGTTGCGGTATTGATTACGATGCGTAGCACCACAAAAGCCATCAACGCGCAGGGTGCTGCCGCCGCCAGGCGCCAGCCGCCTTGCCAACGTCGAATGCCCCACACGGGCGCAACAAAACCCATAATGCCCAAGGCCAGTGTCGTCAGCATAAAACCGCCCATTAGCGCCGTATCTTGTGTGCTAATCGGCTGGTTGATGCGGGCCTGGTAGTGCGCTTCTTGCGCGGCCTTGGCTTGCGCTTTCATATCCGCCACCCATTGCGGTTCGGCCACTGTGGGGCCAACCTCGGTGCTGCCGGTAATATGTCCCCGCCAGCTGGCGATGACCTGGGTATTAGCCAGGCTGCCGTCACCGGCTGAGATGCGAATTTCATCCACCGCCGTGCCCGGCTCCATAAAAAAGAACCAGCCCAGGGCTTCGCCGCGCCCTGTATAGGTCATGGAAGGGTTGCTGCCCGCATTTACAGGCTGGTTGTTATAAAAGGGCCGCGACCATATCTTGACCGGTTGATCGGTGTCATAGGCCAGGCGCAGATAGAAGTTCTGGTTGCGCCCCAGTTCCACATTGTTACCGGCGGGCCAGGTTTCAAGCACCTCGACACGGGTCTCGGCCCGGGCATTATCCACTGCGCCGATGCAGGCAAACAGCAGTAACCCAATAGCGCTCGTCAACAGCCGTGTGCGGGCGGGCTGGGCAAGTGCCAAAAGCCGCTGCAGGGGGAATGCTTCCGCAAGCGCGTCACAAGATGAGCTGAGGGTTTGCCGGGACATATAAGGGGCGCCTTTTGCCATTGTTCTTCTTGGCCTGTGTGTATTGTTTCAGGCTCGCCTAGCCGACGGGCGAATCCAAAGCACAATACCAAGCCCATACACAGCCACCCATTCATCAAGTTATTGGCGGCCAGAATGAACAAAATATAATCGATTTTGAACGTCTTGACTCTAAAAATCGAAACCTGAATACGACAATTCTGGTCGAGGTGCTACAGATTACAGGGGGTATGTGGCTTATACCGCATGCGTACTTTACGCATACTTTACACTTACCTTATACATACCTGACACATACGCACCCTGAGGCAATGCGGGTTCTGCGGGTGCTGACATCCCGCTTGAAGAATCAGTATCTAGACATGCACAAGCTGAGCCTCTACACTTTCGGCGGTTCTGGCAAAACAAGATAAAGAGGATCAAACCGAACCTGCCAGCAACCGATTCAACAGGGGTTTACCCTTGGTGAGGCATTATTCGATTTTGCCGATTTCAGTAAGGAAAAGGAACGCGACTCTCAAGCGGAAATGTGTTACCTGTGCGCCTCAATATGGCAGCCTATCGTGAATCTGCACTTTGGGGTAATACATAGTTTTGTAGTGTATTACTCGGCTACCGAGCCGTACTTGAGGCTCCGTGCCTACAAATGCTTCCCCAACTCGCTGAAATCAAGGACAACATTGAAAGGTTTGATTATTATCAGGGCTGAAAAATTTCGGTAGCTAATAAAATAATTTTGCACTTACAAACGAGGACGTTGTTATGAAATATATCACAGGATTACTCACCAGCATTTTTATACTTTCCGGCTGTGCCACAACTGAGAAACACAGCGCTCTGGATTGCCAGGTAAAAGACTGGGGCGCCTTTGGTAAATCGGCGGCCGAGTCTGGTCAGGAAGTACGCATTATTGATAAGTACAAAAACGGTTGTAGTAACTTTGATGAGAGTTCTCTGGATGCATATCTGGACGGATACTCGCGAGGCCTGATTACGTTCTGTAGCTATGATCAGGGCTACGAACACGGAATAAATAGCAGACCTGCTTCAGATGTTTGCCCCTACGAAATTCAGGAGCTCTATGTGCGAGGCTACAACGATGGTCACCGTAAATATCAAGAACGTATCCGGGAAATAGACCAACTTCGCAGGGAGTCTGAATACGAGAGTGATCATCAACATCAAAATCCTCCAGGATCAGGGGGTAGTCCCGAATCTCCTCATGATGCCTACGACGGTGCATTCTAGGCACTTAACTTAAAGGCTGCTTGCTCAAGCGCCTGCAATCTAAGAAAAGAAGGGCAGAGGGATTACATTTTAATCCCTCTGCTTGTAAGAATTCCGTGTGATGTATAGCTTGACACCCTTGGGAATAACGCCACATCTGCCCCATCCATCATCAAGCCCTTAAATCTTTCATAAATACGCCAATTTCCCACACTCCAGCGAGTTTGACTGGACGGCCTCTATACGCCCTCGACTTGCAGATACACAAAATTTAAGAGAGGCTTAGGCTTACAGCAATAGCGGAGGTATTGATGGGTAATCTTATCGGCAATATAACCTGCCTGTGGCGTTGTTTCGCTATTGTGTGTTTCGCAATTCTGTTACTGAGCTTGCCTGCTTCAGTCTGGGCGCTGGATGTGGAGGTTAAAACGCAGGTAGTCGCGGCCGGTGAGCGTTTGCCGCGTTTGCATTCGGTGTTATTGGCGCACGAGGGCGAGGTGGTGTTCGAGCACACCTTTGCCGGGCCTGGGCCGGATGTGCCGGTGAATATCAAGTCGCTATCCAAAACGGTGATGGCGGCCTTGGTGGGGGCGGCCATTGAGCGCGGGGTAATTACCCGTGTGGAGCAACCGATAGTGGACTTGCTGGGCGAGCGCGTGCCGGGCAATGCCACTGATGGCGTAAAAGACATTACTGTTGGCCATTTGTTATCGCTACAGGCGGGATTGCAGCGCACCTCGGGCCGTTTTTATGGGGCCTGGGTCACTAGCGATAACTGGGTGGATTATATTCTTACCCGCCCGTTTGTGGATAAACCCGGCGGTACTATGTTGTATTCGACCGGCAGCACGCATTTGCTGTCCGCTGCACTTACCGAAGCGGCGGGTGAAAGCACTTTGTCGCTGGCTCGTAAATGGCTAGGCGAGCCTTTG
>DATBNH010000153.1:0-1850 GCA_036554405.1 Cellvibrionaceae bacterium
GACCGCCGATAGCAGTGCCGGTGACGATTTTGGTTTTGATGATACCGACCCTTTTGGCGCGGCACCCGCTGATGATTTTGATGAGTTCGCCGAAGGTGATGCATTTGGCGGCGGCGATCCCTTTGCCGAAGATGACGCGAGTGCAGCTGTAGAGAGCCCCTGGTTTAATACGGTGGGGCTGGAGATGATCACCCAGTTACATCAGTACCTGGAGTCGCTGCCCGAGGTGGGTAAAGTGCAATCGCTGGCCATTATGCATGAAGTCGCTCGCGACATTAACGGTGGCAAGCTCAACAATTTTGAGTTGGATGTAATGCGCAATATGTTCTCCGAAGACATCCGCTCTTTTTTGATTGATCCCTACTTATTTGATAAATACGGGCAAACCCGTATTACCCTACGGGTACAGGAAACCAGCCCGGAGTTAAAACGTGCCGAGTTGGTGGAAAAAATCCGTGAATATGCCATTGATGAGGTGGGTCTCGCCCCAGAGCAGGTTAATTTTACCGGTATGCTGGTGCTCTATAATAATATGCTGCAAAGCCTGTTTCGCTCGCAAATTGTCACTCTGGGCGCGGTATTTTTGGGCATTATGTTTATGTTCATTGTGCTGTTTCGCTCTATAACCATTGCCATTATTTCGCTGCTACCTAATATGCTGGCGGCCAGTATTGTCTTGGGTGGCATGGGCCTTACCGGCGTGCCGCTGGATATGATGACCATTACTATTGCGGCTATTACTGTCGGGGTGGGGGTGGATCACGCTATCCACTATTTGTATCGATTCCGTAACGAGCTGGCCGAGAGCGGTAATTATATTGAGGCCATGCACAAATCCCACGCCTCCATTGGCAGAGCCATGTACTACACGGCAGTTATTATTATTGTGGGCTTTTCGATTCTGGCATTGTCAGAGTTTATTCCCTCCATTTATTTTGGCCTGCTGACGGCACTGGCTATGTTTGCCGCAATCTTAGGCTCGCTGACCTTACTGCCAAAATTGGTGTTAATGACGAAACCTTTTGGGCCTGAAACGACTGCTTAAATTGCGGGTTTGTATCTGCCATAAAAAAGCCGCTGGCAAGCGGCTTTTTTGGGTTTTTTGGGGTGTACAAATGCGATTTCAGCCGATACAGGTAACCGACAGGTCCAAATTATTGGCTTTTGGTTAGCTCTGCTTTCAGGTCTGTCAGATAAGCTTTCACGCGGGCGCGATGCTCGGGTCCAATCCGCAATAACAGTTTTTGCGGATCAGTTAAGCGCTCCAATCTCGGGTCGGCAAATTTGTACATCACTGCTGGGCGGGTCAGCCTCAATGGGCCTTCCACTTCGGGCGTGGCCAGCAACTGGTCAATAGCCTTGAGCAGGACTTCATCAAAATCCCCCTCCAAACCCTGCTCGGCATAGGCTTCTTCAAACAACGGCTGAAGATCGCGATAGCGTTTGGCCAACGTCGCCGGTGGTATGGCTTGCATCAGGGCGATATGATCATCATAGCGCTGGTAATTACTGGTTTTTAAACGATACTCGGCCTCGGGGCCACTGCTGATTTGCTCTACTTCAAGATTGGGTAGTGGAGACATCACCGGGCGATACTGATTAACCAAACGATTTTCTGCCGCTCCCATAACGGCTCGTACCAGTTTGCGCACCAGCTCTTCAGAGACAATAAGCCCGAGCTGGCGCGGTTCGGCCAGCGGTTGCAACTGCTCACTGATAAAAGCATCGCTCTCGTTCAGGTTGGGTAAGGTCAACTCTGGCTCTGGCTCTGGCTCTGGCTCTGGCGTGGCCTCAACAACAGGTTCCGGTTCGGGTGTCGGCACCGGCTCGGGGTCCGCCACAGGCCCAGG